>JBPCVX010000332.1:0-11732 GCA_051010095.1 Hyphomicrobiales bacterium | reverse complement strand
CTCTACCCCTTTTTCGGGTTCTTGTTGTCACCGATGTTTGCCGCCGCTGCCATGAGCTTGTCTTCGGTTTCTGTCATCAGCAATGCCTTGCGCTTGCAAGCCTTTTATCATCTCAGCTTTGCCATCGGGCAACAGATCTGCATATACATGCTCAATGCCCAATTCCAAGGCAGTAGAGCGGGCGGTGCAGCCGTTATCACCCGTTGCCATAACAATCTTAAGACCGGATTTGCGCAGGTTTTTTATACTTTCACCTGCATTCGCCTTAACCGGATCGTGCACAGTAATCAGCCCTGCAAGCACGCCATCGACCGCAAGAAGCATCGCCGTGTGTCCTTTATCACGGGCAGCATTCAGTTCGACCTCGTTGGCAGAAATGTCGATGTTCAGTTCAGCCATCAGCGCGTCATTGCCAAGCCCGATGGGTTTTTCACCCACGCTCCCCACAACCCCTTTGCCTGCGATGGTCTCAAAGCCGTCAACCTGTGCAGGGCCCACTGATTGCATCTTTGCAGCATCAATGATTGCCAGCGCCAGGGGATGAGTGGAGCCATGCTCCAGCCCGGCGGCAAGCGCCAGAATGGTCTCTTCCGCCGCTTCTCCGACCTGTATAACAGTGCGCAATGCTGGTTTGCCCGCGGTCAGCGTGCCGGTTTTATCCACCACAAGCGTATCCACCGCCGCGAAAGCCTCAATTGCGGCTGCCTCGCGGAATAACACACCTGCCTGCGCACCGCGCCCGGTGGCGGTCATGATCGACATGGGTGTTGCCAGCCCCAGCGCACAAGGGCATGCAATAATCAGCACGGAAACGGCGGCAATAAGTGCATAAGACAATGCAGGTGCTGGTCCCCATATCGCCCAGGCAAAGAAGGCGATGACAGCAACTGCAACGACGGTTGGCACGAAATAACCTGAAACTTTATCTGCCAATTGCTGAGCTGGTGCGCGCGAGCGTTGGGCACTTGCCACCATCTCGACGATGCGCGACAAGGTGGTCTCTGCCCCGACCCGTTCTGCCACCATGAGAAAGCTGCCCGTTGTGTTCAGGCTGCCGCCGGTGACGGGATCACCTTCTGATTTCTCGACCGGCAATGGCTCGCCCGTCAGCATGCTTTCATCGACAGCAGATGCACCTTTGGTGATCATGCCATCGACAGGAACTTTCTCACCAGCCTTCACCCGCAGCGTGTCGCCAAGTGCCACATCTTCTAAAGCCACGCTTTCCTCACCCTTGTCGGTAACGCGCACAGCTTCTTCCGGTGCCAAATCAAGAAGTGCTCGAATGGCACCACCGGTGCGCTCACGCGCCCGCAATTCAAGTATTTGCCCCAGCAAAACCAGCAGAATGATTACCGCAGCAGATTCAAAATAGACAGGAACCGTGCCATCCGCCGCCCTGAAACTTTCAGGAAAAATGCCCGGCATAAGAACCGCGAGCGCGCTGAACAGAAATGCAGCGCCCGTTCCAAGCGCAATCAGCGTAAACATATTGTACGCGTTGTTCAAAATAGAGGCCCAGCCGCGCTTAAAGAACGGCCAGCCGCACCACAAGACCACCGGTAGAGTGAGGATAAATTGCAGCCACCCGTTTAGCATCGGGCTGATCCAGCGCGACACTGGCAAGCCCACATGAGGGCCCATGGCGATCACCAGTAGAGGGATTGTGAAGATCAGGCCGATTTTAAAACGTCTCGTAAAATCAACAAGTTCCGGGTTAGGTCCCGCATCCGCTGGCGGGATGCCCATGGGCTCTAGTGCCATGCCACAAATCGGGCAATCACCCGGCCCCACCTGCTCAATTTCAGGGTCCATTGGGCAGGTATAGATGGTGCCTTCTGGCATCTCTTCAGGCTCCGGGCCGCCTGCCAGCCAAAGCTCTGGATCGGATGAAAACTTGTCATGACACCCCTGGCAGCAGAAGTGATAGTTCACTCCGTCATGCGCAAAGCTTGGTTTGCCCGCGTCCGGGTCGACACTCATGCCGCAAACCGGGTCTTTGAGAGTTACATGTTCGTTCATGGCATCACTTATAAACTTTCCAGTGACAGGAAGGTCAAGCATGTAAGGTGCTTTAAATCCTTAGCAATTGGTGGAAGAGTGATCATGTAACGAATTACGAGTGTTCCACGATGAATGATTTTCTTTTCGACGGTCCAGACGATGCCAAGGCACTTTTTATTTTCGCCCATGGGGCAGGTGTTGGAATGGACTCAGAGTTTATGACAACCATCGCACAGGGCCTTGGCGCAAACGGTATTCGCGTTGCCCGCTTTGAGTTCGCTTATATGGCGCAGCGCCGCACGGGCGGATCGAAAAGGCCACCACCGCGCGCGGATAAACTGGAGGCGGAGTTCAAAGACGCGATCGATGAACTTGCACATAAAGGCGCATTGTTTATCGGCGGCAAATCCATGGGCGGCCGCGTGGCCAGTCTCATTTCAGATGATCTCACTCCAACCGGCAATCTTGCTGGCCTCATTTGCCTTGGCTATCCTTTTCACCCGCCTGGCAAACCAGAAAGCCTGCGCACCGCGCACCTGGAAGGATTACAAACGCAAGCACTTATATGCCAGGGCACACGCGATCCCTTTGGCACACTAGAGGATGTAAAGTCCTACCAGTTGTCAGACAAGATTGTCCTTGAATGGCTTGAAGATGGCGAGCATGGATTCAAACCGCGCAAAAGTGCTGGCGTCACATTAGAAGAAAATATGGAACAGTCCGTGCAGGCGATGACCCGGTTTATCAACGCGCAGTTATAGCATCAGTCGCTCTAAACCCGCGCCAACCTGGCCTGTGCCCCGCGCTCAATGGCAGCCGTGGTCAGTTTATCCATATCAAACCTGTCACGCAGCATGGCAAGGAAGCGGATTTCCGTTGCTTGCACAGCGAGGTCAACCGCTGCAACTTCTACCGCAAGCGCATAAGCGCATTCATGAAGATGGGGTGGCAAATCTTGCTGAATGAGGCCCAAAACAGCACTAAGCCCATCATCTTCCTGCAACATTTCCCCACATTCCTGGGCAATAAAAACGAGCTTTTCTGGATCAAAGCCATCAAACGCTGGCAATGTTTGCACAATGCGACCTATGCGTTGCAATTCTTTATCGGAAATGGCCCGGTCGACCCCTGCCATTGTCACCATAACGTAAATGAGAGCCTGATGCGGACTGATTGTGTGCGCCATGTGAACGCCCCTTGCTGAACTGATCTTTTGTTTGGAGCAACCTAGTTATTCGATTGCGTCTCAGCAAGGGCAGGTTTGAGAAAACTTGCAACTTCATCCAGCGCATCAACCAACCCCATACGCTCAATCGCAACCGTATCTGGAAATGCCGTGGCAAATCGCGAGGCAAGGCGCGAATCGAGCACAACGAACACGCCCTTATCATCGCGCTTACGAATAAGCCTGCCAAACGCCTGGCGCAATTTCAGCCGCACTTGCAAATCGGTCCAGGCCTGCCCGCCAAATTCTGCCCGTCTGGCGCGCTCCATTATGGAGGGCACGGGCCACGGCACCCGGTCCATGACAATCAGGCGTAGCGCATCGCCCGGCACATCCACCCCATCGCGCACCGCATCGGTGCCCAACAAACAGGCATTGCGCTCTGCCCGGAACATATCCACCAGCGTGCCGATATCCATCGGGTCAACATGCTGGGCGAAAAGCTCAAGCCCCTTGCCTGCCATGGGTTCAGCAAGGCGTTCATATATGGCGCGCAATCTGGAAATGGCCGTGAACAGCCCCAGCGCACCGCCACCACTGGCAAAAAACAGCTCGCGATAGGCGGCCGCAACCTGATCCATATTGTCTTTGTTGACATCATTCACAACGATAATGCGCGCCTGTTCTGCATAGTTGAACGGTGATGGATGGGCGTAGCGGCGTACCGCAAAAGGCAGGTGGGTAACACCAGTGCGGCTTTGGGCATTCTGCCAATCATCAGGCACGTCTGGCGGGCGGTCTTTAAGGGTGGCCGATGTGATCAGCACCCCATCTGTATTTTCCAGAACCGTGCGCGCAAAGGCGATTGTCGGATCAATCCAATGTGAATGCATGCCAACATCCAGCTCGCGGCCAAAAATGGTTTCAATGGCAAACCAGTCCACATGACCATCAGGGCGTTCATCATGCAAATGACTGAGCATATTGTGCCACCCAAGGATCATCGCCTCAGAACGCCGTTTAAGCGAGCGCGATATGGAATCGATGCGCGCCCGGTCGGCGCTGTCCAGGGTCGCTGCATCATCATCAAGCCGCGCCAACAAAAGTGCGGCCAGCGCACTCATGGGCCGTGCAAGCGCCTTTAGCCCGTCAGCCAGTTCTGATGCGGCGTCCAAAATGCCGTCTATGGCAGGACGGCAATCTGTCTCCTGGCTGTAGGCTGTTTCACCGGCACGCGCCTGCACCTGGGTGCGCACGAGGCACAAAAACCGCTCCGCTGACCCTTCAGGCATATCGGCCTGAATGCGCCTTTGCCATCCAGGCCCTGGCAGTTCGCGCGCCTTGGAAGCGATCTGGCGGAGGATTTCCTCTTCGCGCTCATGTTCTTCACCGATGAGATCAGACATGCGGTCTGTCAGCGAGCGCCCACGCCTGGAAGAACTTTCGGGCCCTCTGATCCAACGCCGCAACTCACTTGTCTCAAGCCCTGTGAGATGGCCAGAAAACGCACTGTCAGCGGCATCAAAAATATGATGACCTTCATCAAAAACCAGTCTGTGCACCCGGCCTGGGCTTGATTGTTCTTCTTCGGTCTCGGGCGCGCCCAAAACCCCATCCATGGCCGCCTGGATCATCACCAGTGCATGGTTGGCCACCACAATATCCGCCTTGCGCGAAGAGCGCACGGCGCGCTCGATAAAGCATTTGCGATAATGCGCGCAATTTGCATAAACACACTCGCCGCGCCTGTCTGTCAGGCCCATTTGTTGCGGCGACATGGGGCGTTCAGGACCGCCCGGTGAAAGGTCTGAGAACATCGTCATCAGCCAGGCGGGGAAATCTCCACCCACCATATCGCCATCGCGGGTGGCGCGCGCCCAGCGCACCACGAGCGCTGCCAACAGGGCACCGCGCGCATTGGACTTGTTTATCTGGGTCATGCGCTCTTGCAGGTTATAAAGGCACAGATAGTTCTCTCGCCCTTTGCGGATCACCACTTTGCGGCGGCGCTCTGCTGGATCATTGAAAACGCGCGCTGTTTCCTGCTCAAGCTGGCGTTGCAGATTTTTGGTGTAGGTCGACACCCACACGGTGCCGGAATTCTTTTTCGCCCATGCAGTTGCCGGCGCCAGATATCCTAGAGTTTTCCCCAATCCGGTGCCCGCTTCCGCCAGCACAATACGCCCTTCCTGGGGAATATCTTTTGGTGCAAACGCTTCGGCTGCCTGGGCTGCATATTCTTGTTGCTCCAGACGCATTTCCGCATCAGGGCCAAGAATGTCTTCCAGAACCGCCATCGCCTCTTCGCCTGGAACAGGATGCGCGGATGGGGCCGGGCGCGGACCATCTTCTTCCCATTCATCAAGCCTGTCCCACACGTTAAGCCCGGTGGCGAAGGTGGAAACCTCAACCGGTTCACCGGCAGCATTAATCGCCTGCAACACCGCTTGTGCCCAAGGCCAGTTTGTTGCCGCCAGAAAGGTGGCGATCTGGGCGGTCTCGCGCCTGAGTGGGTAGTTTTTCGACGCCAACTCGCCAAGCAGTGCCATGGCAACGCGCGGCAAAAGCTGGACGGGTTCCATTTCAAGCTCAACGGCTGGAAAACCAAGCGCACGCGCAATACCCACAGGCGTTGGCAAAGCAAATTGCGCAGGTTTCACGAAGGCAAACAGTTCAGCAACATCCAAATGACGCGGCGAGAGAGCCGCCTTTTGTTGGCCACGATCGGCGCGACACACAATGGCCAACCGGCGCACCAGAAACGGCGCATGACACATCAGATGAGGCGCCTCGGTAAGGCGGTCAAGTGCATCTTCTGCTGCCACCTTCTCAATATCGCCGGCGGGCGCAAGAATGCGCGCGGTAACACCGCTCAGCGCGGCCATGGGCAAGCGCGCCAAACTCTGCTCCAATGCCTCAAGCTGCGGTGATTGCACCTGTTGTCCTCTTTGTCACACTTGGCCGAATCGCGCTCATTTCGCGCAGTCACATCTCTAGCAATTGCATCGGGTTCATGTAATCAAATAACGCAATTCTCCGTTGAACCCTTCTCTCAGGCGCGATTATGACATCTCCGCACCTTCCATCTAAAGCTCAAGAGCGCCCAAAGTTTGCCCATTGGCTGTCTACGGGTAATGACGTGACCGCGACATTTCTTGCCGCAAGCCGCATTCCGGGGTTGATAAACCTTGGTGGTGGGTTGCCCGAGGCGGACACCTACCCCGTTGAACACATCGCCGAAATTACCAAGCGTGTTGTGCTAGCCCATCCGACAGAAACCCTGGGCTATGGCCCGATTGACGGCTTACCGGATTTGCGCGATTTACTCGCCGAACGCTTCAGCACTGATACCCTAAAATTGACACGCGAAAATGTGTTGATCACATCGGGCGGCATGCAAGGCCTGCATCTGGTGGGGCAGGTTTTGCTCGAGCAAGGCGCGCTTGTCGCGGCGCAATCACCAACATATCTGGGCGCATTGGATGCGTGGCGGCCCAGCAACCCAACATACCGGCCATTCTTTGTTGAGGGGAACAAGTTTGAAGCACATGACGCTTTAAACGGCGCGCAATTCGCCTATGCAGTGCCAAATTTCTCCAACCCAAGCGGTTATCTGGTGAGTTTGGCACAGCGCCAGGAGCTTGTGCAGGCCGCTTTGAAAACAGGGACATGGCTGGTGGAGGATGATCCATATGGTGCGCTTTATTATGATGATGCGCCATTGCCAAACATGTTGAACCTTGCAGCAGAAGCTGCACCCGGCGCGCCCTATACGGGGCCTGTGATTTATCTCGGCACCATGTCTAAACAAATCGCGCCTGGTTTGCGCATTGGCTGGGCGATTGCATCGCCTGAGATGATTTCAGCACTGACAACCGCCAAGCAGGGCAGTGATATGTGCTCAAGCGGGCTCACCCAGCGTGTCACGCTGGAAACCTTCAAAACCGGACTGGTTGAAGAAATCTACCCGAAAATTATCGACACCTACCGTCCCAGGCGTAATGCCTTGTGTGATGCGCTGGATCAGTATTTGACGCCATGGTTTGACTGGAAAAAGCCGGTTGGCGGCATGTTTGTGTGGGCGCAGGCGAAAGACCCGCACATGAACACCGATGAGCTGCTTGCCAAGGGGCTTGAAAACAAGGTGTGTATTAGCCCAAGCTCGGTGTTTGACCCGGAAGGAAAGAACCACCGGTGCGTGCGGCTGAATTTCACCTTCAACCCGCCTGATAAGCTGGCAGAAGGCGTGCGCAGATTGGCGCAGACGCTGGAAGAAATGGACAAAGAATAATGCGCCGAATAGCGCGAAGGAGAGTGCGATGGCTGTGACGATACATAATCCGGCACCGAGCGGGTTTCCCGACGAAGAGGTTGAGCGTTGGCGGAAGATTCCGGTTTCCATCGCTGTTGATCTGCAGCGCAATGGCTGCGAGATCGACCCCGATATCCGCCCGTTGCGCGCTGCTGGCCAGCAACCACGCCTGTTTGGCCGGGCGGTAACGTGTGTAACGGCACCTCCTGATTTTGGCCCTGTGCTTTATGCATCTGATCTGGTGGGCCCCGGCGATGTGTTGGTGATCGCTGCTGCAGGGCATAGAGAAACCGCGATGATCGGTGAGATTGTCTCTGGCTATCTGCGTTCACGCGGCGGTGTGGGCGTCGTCGTTGACGGTGCTGTGCGTGATGTGGATGCCATGGCCCAATGGGATGATTTTGCAACCTTTACCCGGTGGACCACCCCACGCGGCCCGGCAGGTCTTGATCATGGCGATATCAACATTCCCGTCACCGTTGGTGGGCGCAGGGTATCTCCGGGTGATGTCATCATGGGCGACGATGATGGCCTTGCTGCCCTCTCGCCAGAGTTCATGGCGGCCCACATTGAAGCAGCAGAAGCCAAGCTATCACTTGAAGCTCAATGGGAAGCAGGCCTTGCCAAGGGAACAATTGCGGAAACCTTCAACCTGCCGCCCGCTGATAAAGGCTGAAACAGAATGAGACTTGCACCCTGCACGCCTAGGGCGTAAGACCCGCGCAGTTTAAATTCAGCGTTTTGAGAGCCATGACCACACAAGATCCCGCCATTCTTGAAGAGGCCGAAGCCTCCAAGGCCTGGCCTTTTGAAGAGGCCCGGAAAATTGTCTCCCGCATTCAACGCATCGAGGCGAAGGGCGGCGAGAAACCGAAGGAAATTCTGTTCGAGACGGGCTATGGCCCCTCGGGCCTTCCTCACATCGGCACGTTTGGCGAGGTAATGCGCACTACAATGGTGCGCAACGCGTTTGAAACCTTGAGCGATATACCCACCAGGCTGATCTGTTTTTCAGACGACATGGATGCTTTTCGCAAAGTGCCAGATAACGTGCCCAACAAGGATTTGATGGAAGCCAATCTGGGCAAACCGCTGACCAAGGTGCCCGATCCGTTCAGCAACGAATATAACAGCTTTGGCGCTGCCAATAATGCACGGCTGCGCGCATTTTTGGATAATTTCGGCTTCGATTACGAATTCGCTTCGTCCACCGATTATTACACATCGGGCCGGTTTGACGCCGCATTGTTGCGCATGCTGGAATGCTATGATGATGTGATGAAGGTCATTCTGCCAACCCTTGGGGAAGAGCGCCAGCAGACCTATTCACCCTTCCTGCCGATTTGCCCGCGCACTGGCATTGTATTGCAGGTTTCCATCAAGGCACGCGATCTTGATAAGGGCACCATCACCTATGACGACCCGGAAACCGGTGAGCCGGTTGAGTTGCCGGTCACAGGGGGGCATGTGAAATGCCAATGGAAGGCAGACTGGGCGCTACGCTGGTATGCTTTGGGCATCGATTATGAGATGGCCGGCAAGGATTTGATCGATTCAGTAAAGCTCTCAAGCCGCATCTGCGCCATTTTGGGCGGCATGCCGCCGGAAGGCTTTAACTATGAGCTGTTCCTTGATGAAAACGGCCAGAAGATTTCCAAATCCAAGGGCAATGGCCTCACTATCGAAGAATGGCTGCGCTATGCCTCGCCGGAAAGCCTGCAGTTGTTCATGTATCAATCGCCACGCAAGGCCAAGCGGCTCTACTTCGATGTGATCCCCAAAAATGTGGATGAATATCTCACGTTTTTGAGTAAGTTCCCCGAGCAGGATGTGAAAAACAAGCTGGGCAATCCGGTGTGGCACATTCACGAGGGCGACCCGAAACAGGTTGATGTGCCGATCAGCTTTGCATTGCTGCTTAATCTGGTGAGTGCCTCAAACGCTGCCGATAAAGAAACCCTGTGGGGCTTTATTCAACGCTATGCAAAAGGCGCCTCGCCGGATACCGCGCCCAAGCTTGATGAGCTGGTGGGCTATGCGCTCTCCTATTTTGAGGATTTCGTAAAGCCGACGAAAACCTTCCGCGCGCCAAGCGATCTGGAACGCGCAGCCTTAGAAGATTTGGCTGCACGTTTGAAAGACGTGGCACCCGGTACGCCCGCAGAAGAGATCCAGAACATGGTCTATGATGTTGGCAAATCTCATGAGTTTGAAAATTTGCGCAATTGGTTCTCAGCGCTGTATGAGGTGTTGTTGGGGCAAAGCCAGGGCCCGCGCTTTGGTGGCTTTGTGGCGCTTTATGGCGTTGAGGAAACGCGCGTACTAATTGAAAACGCGCTTGCTGGAAAGCTTCTCAGCTAACCTTATTGGCTCACCCATAAAATCCGCGCCATCCAGTCCAGCTCTTCACGCTTAAAGATGCGGGTATCGTGATCGGGGTTGATGGACGATAACTCAACCGTGTCGTTGGTTTGCCGTTGCAGGGTTTTGGCGAGCACTTCACCTTCATTCGTTCTGGCCACCACTCTATCACCACGGCGCAGTTCGGCATTGGGCGCAACAATCACAATATCCCCATCACGGAAAAGAGGTGCCATGCTATCGCCGGAAATCTCTAAGGCATAAGTATTGTCATCTTTTATGCCCGGGAACGAAATTTCTTCCCAACCCGCGCCAGCCGGCAGACCCATATCATCAAAATATCCACCACTACCAGCTTGCGCCAAACCAATAAGCGGCACACTAGACAGTGCGGAACTGCGAAAATCCTGATGCATGGCAAGATTGGCAAACTGCTCGAAACTCGTCCCCGTCACCTCAAGAATACGCGAGAGTGTTTCGGTGCCAGGCCACCGCTCACGGCCATTGGCGGTAATACGTTTGGAGGCATTAAAAGCCGTTGAGTCAAGACCTGCCCGCTTGGCGAGCCCTGAAGCGGTAAGCTGATGACGGGCGGCTAGTTTATCAACCGCTGTCCAGATTTGCTGATGTGTAAGTGCCATCGTTAATATGCATTAATACCTCATTTATAGGAATATATACCTCATATCAGAGATATAGCAAGCCCCTTCTTGCCGAATAATTCGTTGATGCATAGTGTGCGGCCCATGACCGAGATAATTTACAAGATTTGTCCGCGACAAGACTGGCAAGTTGCCAAGGATGCAGGTGTTTATACTGGTGCGCCCGTGGATCTGGCAGATGGATTTATTCATTTCTCATCTGCCACGCAGGTTGCAGGCACGGCAGCCAAACATTTTGCTGGCCAAGAGGATCTTGTTTTGCTGGAGATTGATGTCAGCCGATTAGACGGAGATCTCCACTGGGAAGTATCACGCGATGATGCGCTCTTCCCGCACCTTTATGACACTATGCCAGTATCCGCGGTTGTGGGCGTTCACAATCTTGCATGGGATGGTGAAAAGCATATTTTTCCTGAGGGTATTCCTGGATGAGTGGTTTGTTTGATTTTGCCAGGCCAATTTTGCACGCGATGGATGCGGAAAAAGCCCATTATGCAGGCCTCGCAGCGCTCAAAGCTGGACTTTACCCTGCCGATCAAGGCGTTGACGATAAAAGCCTTGCAGTGAACCTGTTTGGCCTCTCGTTTTCAAACCCGATCGGCATGGCGGCGGGTTTCGACAAAAACGCAGAAGTGCCCGACGCGCTTTTAAACCTTGGGTTTGGATTTGCAGAAGTGGGCACCATTACGCCTGAACCTCAGCAAGGCAATCCTAAGCCCCGCATCTTTCGGCTTGCTGAAGACAAGGGCGTAATCAACCGGCTTGGCTTTAACAATGAAGGACATTCTGCTGCTCTGGCGCGGCTTAAAGCGCGTGCTTACAAAAAAGGCAATGTGGGTATTAATGTTGGGGCAAATAAATCCTCCACAGACATGGTTGCAGATTATGTCAAAGGTATTGAGACATTTGCACCGCTTGCCTCTTACCTCACGGTCAATATTTCTTCGCCTAATACACCCGGATTGCGCGGCTTGCAGGAACGCGCGCAACTGGAAGACCTGATCGGGCGCGTAGGCGCAGCGCTTGATGCCTCAGCGAAAGATTTCAAACAACGCCCAGCACTCATCATAAAGATTGCACCAGACCTGATCGATGACGAGCTGCAAGACATTGCCGATGTGGTGCTGGAAGGCAATGTAGACGGTGTAATAATCTCCAACACAACGATTGCACGCCCACCGCTTTTGTCTGCCAAAAAAGACGAAATGGGCGGGTTATCAGGGGCACC
>JBPCVX010000331.1:0-4101 GCA_051010095.1 Hyphomicrobiales bacterium | reverse complement strand
ACACCTTGCAATACATGAAATATAGGCCCGCATTGGAATATTATCAGTTTTGGCACTCTCCATTACAGGCACAAACCGCTCGAGGCTCTCAGCAATTGAGCAATTGATATTTTTCTGGCTGAAGCTTTCAGATGCTGATGCGAAAACTGCGATTTCGTCGGCGTGCGCAGTCCGCGCCCGGATGTATCCAGGCACGTTGGGCACGAGGGCGGAATAAGTCACCGCTTTACGGCGCTTGATGCCCGCCATCACCTTGTCGCTGTTCGCCATTTGCGGCACGGTTTTAGCAGAAACGAAACTCGCCGCCTCAATGTGTTGTAACCCTGTTACAGACAAGGCATCGATAAATGCAATCTTTTGTTCAAGTGATATGGTGTGCGGTTCGTTTTGCAATCCATCGCGCGGGCCCACTTCAACAATGCGCACAACGTCGCTCATGTGTTGCGCAGTTCTGCCAGAATTTTCTCCGCTAGATCCTGGCGCACAGTGCCTTCTTTAATCAACCGCGTGGCGAGCACATCAACTTCTGCTCCTTCAGCACCAACGGCCAGGGCAACATTTTTGGCGTGTAAAGACATGTGCCCGCGCTGAATACCTTCTGTCGCGAGAGCCTTAAGGGCAGAGAAATTCTGCACCAGGCCGACGGCAGCCATAATTGCAGCCAAGCGTTCGCCGTTGGGATGCCCCATAATTTCAAGACAAAACTGCGCGGTCGGATGCACCTTGGTGGCCCCGCCGACAACGCCCACCGCTAAGGGTAGCTCAAGGGTGCCTGTAAGCGCCCCCTCACCTGCTTGTTCCCAGCAGGTGAGGGCGGCATATTGCCCCGAGCGCGCTGCGAATGCATGAGCACCTGCCTCAACCGCGCGGGTATCATTGCCGGTGGCGAGCGCCGCAGCTGAGACGCCATTCATGATGCCTTTATTGTGGGTTGCCGCGCGGTAGGGGTCGGCAAGGGCGAATATTCCAGCCGAGATCATCCCGTCACGCACGGCTTCACCGCCGATCTCATCAAGCCGCCAGGTGGCCCGTGCGGTCACCACGCGCTTGTCAGCAAGGTTTGAGAGAATGCGCAAATTCACCTTACCGCCCGTCCATTGCTCCACATGGGGGGCGATTGCTTCTGCCATGGTGTTCACGGCATTGGCGCCCATGGCATCGCGTGTGTCTACGTGTAAATGCAGAACGACCATGGGTTCATCTGTGTGGAGCACGCGCACTTCAATGTCGCGAAACCCGCCACCAAGCTCAACAAGTATGGGGTCTTGCGCATTACACAACTCGGCAATTTCACCGCGCCGTTCCTGCAATTTCGCGCGCGTTGAGAAGGGGTCACTGATGCTGGTGACTTGAACCTGCGCGATCATCACCGGCCCTGTGGTTGACGTGAAGACACCGCCGGTTGATCGACATTGCCGCGCGCCATTGCAAACGGCGGCGATGACCGAGCTTTCCTCGGTCGCCATGGGCACCAGCACGTCTTCGCCATCCACAATCATGTTGGTGGCAACGCCCAAGGGCACATTCATGGTGCCGATCGCATTCTCCACCAGATGGGCGGCCTCTGCGCCCAGCGCATCGCTGGCTGTGCGGAAGGAGCGCAAAGCCTGCTTATCCAGGTTTAAACGCGCAGCCAAATCATCCAGGCGCTCTTCGCGGTTGATGGCGTGGAAACCTGAAATGCGGGAGGAAGTCTCAGTCATAAATGTTCTCAATTATTATCAATGGAGTGCTCGGCGAGAAATTCTTTATCGATCTCTATGCCTAGGCCTGGTCCTGATACAGGTGCAGCGGTGCCGCCCGATGCCTTAACCTGGCCTTCAATATCGAGCGGTGTCTTCAACACGCCATCCTGGAACGGATTTGGCGTTGTGTCATGCTCCAGATAGGGCTGGCTTGGATAAAGTCCACCTGGCAAATCTGGCAT
This sequence comes from Hyphomicrobiales bacterium, assembly GCA_051010095.1. Classification (GTDB taxonomy): domain Bacteria; phylum Pseudomonadota; class Alphaproteobacteria; order Rhizobiales; family CAJQND01; genus CAJQND01. The sequence goes on along the minus strand of JBPCVX010000331.1, from coordinate 2,174 downwards.
AGCGATCAGTAATTGCAAATTGGTAGCAATCGCCACACCTGATCCCCACACATGGTTGACCACCGGAATGAAATGCGCATGCGCCATCGAGAGCACTTTGCGATACTCGGTAATGCCGCCAAGGCCGCAGGTTTCCGGTTGCAAAATGTCCACTGCGCGGCCCTCGATGAGATCACGAAAACCCCAACGGGTGAACTCCGCTTCACCGCCGGCAATATGCACGTCAAGCTTGGCGCGCAGCTCGCGATATCCTTCCTTGTCTTCAGGCGCAACGGGTTCCTCAAACCAATAAGCGCCAAGGCGTTCCAGCGCCTTGCCCACTTTCATGGCGTCATGAATGGCATAGGCATGGTTGGCGTCGGCCATAAAATCCATATCCGGCCCAATGCCATCGCGCACCGCTTCAGCAAGCTCGATATCTTTCTTCACCCCAAGACCAAGTTTCATCTTGGTGGCGGTAAAGCCCATATCGCGAATAGTGGCTGCTTCTTCCTTAAATGCATCTGCGAGATCATCGCGCTTTTGCAACATCATGCCGTAGCCATAAACCGGTACGCGGTCGCGAAACGCCCCTCCCAGCAATTGATAAAGCGGCAGGTCCGCTTTTTTGGCAGCAATATCCCAGAGCGCGATATCAACGCCTGAAAGCGCCTGCAGGGGCATACCTTTCTGGCCATGGTCGCGCAGGGCGTTGTAAACCTTGTGCCAGATCACTTCATTGTCGAGCGGGTTATCGCCAAGAATGAGTGGCTGGATGACCTGCTCCACAATTGTGCGGTTGGCGAGCGCAATCGCGCCCCCTCCAAAGCATTCGCCCCAGCCCGTAATGCCCTCATCCGTTTCAATCTCAACCAGATGTGCGCTGCGATGCGTAAAATAGGCTTGTGAGTAACCAAGCTCTTGATCCATTGGACATTTCAAAACATGGCTTTTAACTCGGGTGATTTTCATAGGCGTCCATCTGCATTTTAATGTATACGGTAATAGAGCATATTTTTTGGATCAGATAAACGATGTCAAATCAGCAAATCATCAGATTACACAAGCAAGACAATGTGGTTGTTGCCATGGGCCAGGTGAAGCAGGGCGCACCTGTGGAACATGCGATTGCAAGCGTGAATGTTCCGCGTGGCCACAAGATCGCAACGCACCCAATCTCGCAGGGCGCACCCGTCACGAAATATGGCCAGATCATCGGATTTGCTTCCGCCAATATTGAACCGGGTGAACATGTGCACAGCCATAACTGCACCTTTGATACGTTCGAACGCGATTATGCATTCGGCGAAGGGGTGATGCCGGTTGACATGGTGCCAGATGGCGAACGACTAACCTTTGAAGGATATAAACGCAGCAATGGCCAAGTGGGTACGCGCAACTATATCGCTGTGTGCTCATCGGTGAATTGCTCAGCCACTGTGTCGCGCTATATTGCCGATGCATTCAACAAAACGGATGCCCTGGCGGAATATGAAAACATTGACGGTGTCGTTGCTTTTTCTCATGGCACCGGATGCGGTATGGCCAGTGATGGCGATGGTTTTGATAATCTTGAGCGCGTGCTGTGGGGCATGGCGAGCCATGCCAACGTGGGCGCAGTGTTGATGGTAGGGTTGGGGTGTGAAGTATTTCAGATCCCGCGCATGGTCGATAAATACGGCATTACCGACAGCGAGCGTTTTCATTCCATGACAATTCAGGGTGCTGGCGGCACCCGCAAAACTCTGGAGCAGGGGATCGCACGTATTAACGAGATGTTACCCGTGGTGAACGACGTGCACCGTGAAACCGTGCCGGCAAGCGAGCTGACCGTAGCACTCCAGTGTGGTGGTTCTGATGGTTATTCTGGTATTACTGCCAATCCTGCTCTTGGCGTGGCCACCGACTTGCTTGTCGCGCAAGGGGGTACTGGCGTGTTGGGGGAAACTCCTGAAATCTACGGTGCGGAACATCTGCTCACCCGCCGCGCGCAAGAACGTGCTGTCGGCGAGAAGCTTGTTGAGCGCATCAAATGGTGGGAGGACTATACAGCGCGTCATTCTGGTTCCATGGACAATAACCCATCACCGGGTAACAAGGCGGGCGGCCTTACTACCATTCTGGAGAAGTCTCTAGGTGCTGCCGCAAAGGGCGGATCAACACCGCTCACTGGCGTTTATGAATATGCTGAAAAG
>JBPCVX010000330.1:0-8530 GCA_051010095.1 Hyphomicrobiales bacterium | reverse complement strand
CGCATCGCTGTCCATGTCTGATCAAGCTTGTCAGCCGTACCAGATAAGCGCAACTGCACCCCTTGGGGAAGGCCTTGTTTCTCGAGGGGATCGATAACATTGGACTGAATAATATTGAGTGCGCGCTCAAGCGAGAGATCATCGCGCGGCGTCACTAGCAAGGTGACAGTACGGTTTCGTTCCTTGTGGCGCAGTTCGGTTGGCCCGGCTGTAATGTCCACATCTGCCAAGGAAGATACGGGCAGAATTTGCCCATCACCAGTGACCACCGGCAGGCTGGAGATACCCTGCGTTGAGGTAACTTGATCCTCTTGCCCTTTCAGCATGAGATCAAGCCTATCGCCACCTACGGTCACCTCGGCAACGCGCAATCCATCATTAAAAGCATCAATTGATTGGCCAAGTTCGCGCGCCGACACGCCTGCATCAGCAAGCTTTGTGCGATTAGGCGTTACCCGCACTTCAGGCGCACCAAGTTCCAAGCCTGGCAGAGGTCGGAAGCTATTTCCTTCATTCCTCGGCAGCGCGCCAAAAATAAGACCTGCTGCCTGCCCCGCCGTTCGTAGAATCGTCTCAAGATCCGGTCCAGCAATATCAACGTCGATTTGCCTGCTGGAACCAAGCCCACGCCCAAAAATAGATGTTTGATTGACCACCCCGAAAGTGCCCGGCTCGCGAAACATCAAATTGTTCAGAGGCTTACGCAATTCTCCCGCGCGTTGTGGATCAACTGCGGCAGCGCCAATAAAGGTGCGCGTTGGCGTCGCCACAAAGAAGAACCTTTCGATTTTCGGTGGCTCACCAGGCTTCGATTCCGGTCCAGTTTCGCTCGCCCAAAGGGGCCGCACGCCTTCTTCAAAACTCTCAGCAATGCTTGTGGTGGTATCGAGATTATATCCCGGCGGCGGCACGATGATGCCAAACACGAGGTTGCGGTTGCCGTTTGGCAAGTATTCAAGCTCGGGCAAATATTTCCAAGCCCCAAATCCGGTGATCGCAGTAATGAGCAAAACGCTCACAAACGACAGAAACTTTGAGCGGATCATCAGCTTTGCATATCCGGTGATCAACGCGACGAACGCGCCAGCAAAATGGTCGACACCTGGAATAAACAGCCGCTTTATGGAACCATCACTTGTGCTCTTGCTGTTGACCAGCAAGCGGCTGGCAAGCGCTGGCAGTACAGTTACCGACACCAATAGCGACAGCATAACGGAAACTGAAATCGCCACCGCAATGTCCCGAAAGAGCTGCCCAACCTGCAATTGCATAACCAGAATGGGGATAAACACCATCACTGTTGTGAGCGCAGATACAAGCACAGCCCCCCACACTTGAGAGGCCCCTTCATAGGCTGCTTGCGCCGGTGACCTGCCCTGCTCGCGTAAACGGAAAATATTTTCCAGCACCACAATCGCTGCATCGACAACCATGCCAACGGCAAATGCCAATCCAGCCAGCGAAATCACATTCAACGAGCGACCGAGGGCTGCCATGGCCACGAATGAGCCAACCACCGACACTGGGATTGCGATCGATACAATCAGTGTGGCGCGCCATGAGCGCAAAAATAAGAGCAGCAGAAACGCCGCCAGCGTGCCGCCCACATAAATGTTTTGGCGCACGAGTTCCACAGCAGATTCAATATAGACGGTTTCATCGTAAACCTGTGTCAAAGTCAGTCGTTCGCGCGGCATCGGCCCATTGTTCAAATCGGCGACTGCCTCGCGAATGCCGGCCATGGTTTCGATAACATTCGCGCCTGTTTCGCGCTTGGCATTAAATGCCACTGCAGGCTCGCCAAGCTGACGAATTTTCGATCCTGGCTCTTTATAGTCAAACCGCACTTCGGCCATGTCGCCAACGGTTACCCGACCAATACGTCCCGTCGCAGTATCGCGCGCAGTGCGTAAAACGACATCGCGCACCGCTTGCACTGTAGTCAGCTCGCCTTCAGTGCGTACCGTATAGCTGCGCTTACCCTCATCAACTTTGCCCGCGCTAATGGCGATGTTTGCGCTGCGCAACGCGTTCGTCATTTGCGAAATTGTCATGCCATAGCGCGCAAGTTGTTCCGGGCGCACGATCACCTGAATTTCACGTTCGCTGCCCCCGAAGATGGAAACTTCAGAAATGCCGGGCACGCGTTCAACGCGCTCCTTCACCACATCATTCAAGAACATTCCATATTCGTGAATGGGCCGTTCGTTCCCCTCCACGCGCGAAATGATGAACCATGCAATTGGTTGGTCTTCCGCGCCCGCAAGTGAAAGCGTAGGCTCGTCGGCTTCTTCAGGATAACTGGAAACACGATCAAGACGATTGGCGACCAATAGCAGTGCTCTATCCATATTGGTGCCGACATCAAATTCAAGCGTTACCCGCGCAGACCCTCTGCGCGATGCGCTGGTTACCGATTGCATCCCAGGTATGCCTTTAAGCACGTCTTCCTGGCGGTTGGTAACTTCGCGTTCGATCTCAACAGGTGCAGCGCCAGGCCATTGTGTGGAGATCGTAATAACGGGCCTGTTAACATCGGGTGTGAGTTGGATAGGAATGGTTTGAAGCGCAACCAGACCGAACATGACCACCATTAAGACAGCCGAAATCACCGCAATCGGGCGCTCAATCGATGTCTTGATAATGTTCATAAACTATACCGTGTCCGGGTTATTCCGCTAAGAGCCCTTACGCACTTTCACAGGCGCGCCAGAGCGCAGACGTTCATTGCCACGCACCACAACTTGGTCACCAGGTTTTAATCCATCGATGACAACAACGCGTGGCCCCGTTTCTTCACCTAACTCGATACGACGCTGCTCGGCTTTTTCCTCAGCAATCACAAAAACAAGGCTGCCACCGCCACGTTTGATGACTGCGTCTTTGTGCACCGTTACAACTTGCCGCCTGGCCCCTACGGGCACCTCGACAGTAACCGTTTGCGCATCAGCAAGCCCGTTCATTGTGCCATCGAAAACAGGCAGGAACCGAACAGGTCTCGTGCGGGTCAGAGGATTTTCGGTCGGCAAAACCGAACGCACAGTAGCATGATGTCGCGATCCATCTTCGAGAAGGATATCAAGCTTCGCACCAACGTTGAGACCGCCAAGACGATTAGACGGGACGTCTGCTTCAATTTCAAGATCCTTGTCGCTCAACATCGAAATAACGGGATCACCGGCGCGCACGTAATCGCCCGTCTCCGTCATCTTGCGCAACACGACGCCATCATATGGTGCGCGGATGGTTGTTTTCTCCAGCACGATCTCAGTAAGACGACGGTTTGCCTCCCGCGCAGCGATTATTGCTTTAGCGCGGAGAATATTCGCTTTTGCTTTGGCGACATTTTGAATGGCGTCTTCGAATTTGGCGCGGGTGAATGCTCCGGATTTTTTAAGTTTTTCTTGACGTGCCAAATCTTGCATCGACAACGTGAGATCCGCTTCCAGCGCCACAACATCAGCTTCGGCTTGGCGGATTTCAGCGTTCAGCAGTTCAATCCGTGCCGTCGCAGAGATGCTGTCGAGTTCAGCGATCAAATCACCTTTTTCAATGTGATCGCCGACATTCACAGTGAGTTTATGCACCGCACCAGCAATTTCTGCAGAAACCTCGCCAGAACGCATCGACACCAAGCGACCGATGATAGGAACCGTTTGCTCTAGCGGCTCCTCACGCACTGCGTCAACGCCAACAAGTGTCGGGCGCTGACCACCTTTTTTCTTCGCTTTTTTCGCTTCGTCAGGCTTATCTTCAGCCTTTTTGGCGGCCTCTGCCGCATAGGCGTGCGGAGCCATGAATGACGCATTTAACGCCATCAGGCACATTGCAGCAAAGGCTATTGTCGCTTTCATACGCATAACTGGTCTCACTATAGCGCAATAATGGCACCATTAGGCCGCAGCCTAAGGCATCGGAATTTCTTGCCCAGCCGTGGGAACATTATACCCCTTTACCACCGCAGGCCGAGCAGCAATTTTGGTATACCACTCTTTAACATTGGTAAATTTGTTCATATCAACCTTTTGCCACTCAAACCTGGCAATCCAGGGCCATGTCGCAATATCAGCGATTGTGAACTCATCACCGGCTAAATAATCGTTTTCTGACAAACGTTTATCGAGAACACCATAGATACGTTGTGCTTCTTTGGCATAGCGCTCATGGGCATAATCCGACACATCGGGATTAAAATGAACAAAATGATGAGCTTGACCTAACATTGGGCCTGCTCCACCCATTTGCCACATCAGCCACTCAACAACACGCCAGCGTGCTTCGCCCTCTTTGGGCATAAATTTTCCTGTTTTTTCAGCGAGATACATCAAAATCGCACCGGATTCAAAAAGGCTCATGCCAGTGTCGTTGTCAACAATCGCTGGAATCTTGTTGTTCGGCGAAATCTTCAGGAATTCTGGCGCAAATTGCTCATCTTTCATGATTGAGATTGGGTGCACATTATAATCGAGCCCGGTTTCCTCAAGCATAATAGACGCTTTGCGCCCGTTTGGTGTTCCCCATGTGTAAAGATCAATCATCCCCGTGTCCTTTTTGTCTCAAAGAGCTTTGTACGCTCAGCTTGCAATCCAAGACCATGCATATAGGCCTCACGCGACCAAATAACCAGCTTTCATCGTCAAATATCCGGCACTTTGGGCAAACACGAACTATAAGGTGAGCCCAATTCACCTCATCGTCGCTAAATTACCTTTTCCGGTCGATTAAACACTTGCGTGGAAGCCGCAGTCGGTATTCCCTTTTAGGTACGTTTATAAAAATACCTGTTGAGGAAAGTTTGATGAAGTCGTCCGCAAAAGTTGTCGTTATCGGTGGTGGTGTTGTTGGGTGTTCGGTTTTGTATCACCTCACCAAACTGGGATGGAAAGATGTCATGCTTTTGGAGCGTGACGAGCTCACCTCAGGATCAACGTGGCATGCAGCTGGTGGATTTCACACACTCAACGGCGATCCCAATGTCGCAAAGCTGCAAGAGTACACGATTGAGCTTTACAAGGAGATTGAAGAAATCTCGGGCCAATCCACCGGCATTCACGTCACTGGTGGGGTCATGCTTGTTTCAACCGAAGATCGTTATGAATGGCTGAAAACAGCTCACGCTAAAAACCGGTATATGGGCGTGCCGACCGAGATGATCTCTCTAGATGAAGCAGAGAAGGTCTTTCCGCTAATGGACAAAAGCCAGTTCATTGGTGCCATGTGGCATCCTCTCGAAGGCCATCTCGACCCGCACGGAACAACTCACGCTTATGCAAAATCCGCTAAAATTGGCGGTGCCGAGATCGTCACAAAGTGCCGCGTTAAAGATATAGCCCAGCGTGAAGACGGCTCATGGGATGTCTATACCGATCTTGGCAATGTACATGCCGAGCATATCGTAAACGCGGGCGGACTGTGGGCGCGCGAAGTGGGCCGCATGGTAGGTCTGGAACTGCCCGTTCTGGCTATGTCACACCATTACATTCTCACTGAGGAAATGCCCGAAGTCGTTGAATATAACAACGATACCGGCAAAGAAGTGGTGCACGCCATCGACTTTGATGGCGAGCTTTACTTGCGCCAGGAAAGCACCGGTATGCTAATGGGCACGTACGAGAAAAACGGCGTGCCGTGGTCTGAATTCGAGGCTGAGTGGGATTTTTCTTTCGAGCTGCTGCCGCCCGATCTCGACCGGATTTCATCAAACCTTGAACGCGGGTTTGAGCATTTCCCACCCTTTGCCAATGCGGGTATCAAAAACATCATCAATGGCCCCTTCACTTTTGCCCCAGATGGCAATCCGCTTATCGGGCCCGTGCGGGGTTTGCGCAATTTCTGGTGTGCTTGCGGCGTTATGGCGGGCTTCAGCCAGGGCGGAGGTGTCGGCCTGGCACTCTCAAATTGGATGGTCAATGGCGATCCGGGCTTTGACGTATGGGGCATGGATATCGCCCGCTTTGGCGACTGGACCTCAATGGCCTACACCAATGCTAAGGTGAAGGAAAATTATGGCCGCCGGTTCTCAATCGTCTTCCCCAATGAAGAATTAGAGGCTGCTCGCCCGCTCAAGACATCACCAATATATGACGTGCTCAAAGACCATGGCGCCGTGTACGGGGCCTCTTTTGGATTGGAGTATCCGCTCTGGTTTGCACCGCAAGAGCAGGATGCAAAGGATATCTTCAGCTTCAGGCGCTCGAATTCTCATGACCCTGTAGCAGCAGAATGCGCTGCTGTGCGCGAGAGCGTTGGCCTCATAGAGACAACCAGTTTCGCAAAGTACGAAGTTACCGGCGAAGGTGCAGAAACATGGCTGTCGTATATGCTGGCCAACAAAATGCCGGCGGAAGGCCGCATGACATTGTCACCCATGCTCAATGAAGCTGGAAAGCTGATCGGCGATTTCACGGTGGCCAAACTCGGGCCGGAGCGGTTCATTATTTTCGGCTCAGGACCCGGCGAAACATATCACATGCGCTGGTTTGAAGACCACGTGCCAGAAGCTGGAGTGGATATCAAAGCGCACGGTATGGGTCTGTGTGGGTTGTCGATCGCAGGACCGAAATCGCGCGAAGTTCTGGCGAAGCTTACCCATCACGATGTTTCAAAAGATGGGTTTGGGTTCATGTCCATTCGCGAAATGGAGGTGGGCATGGTGCCGGCAATCGTTGGTCGGGTCACGTTTACCGGCGACCTTGGCTATGAAATTTGGTGCAAGCCAGAATATCTGCGCACGTTATTCACCCAGCTTATGGATGCCGGTGAAGAATTCGGCATTAAGCTAGTTGGCTCGCGCGCCATGAAATCACTGAGCCTTGAAAAGAACTGGGGGTCATGGGCGACCGAATACAGACCCATCTATGGCCCCTATGGCGCCGGGCTCGGACGTTTTGTCGATGAAAGCAAGAACGACTTCATTGGCCGCGATGGCGCAATGAAAGAGAAGGAAGAGGGCTCAGAACATCAGCTTGTTGCTTTCACTGTTGACGCAAAAGATGCCGATGTGATCGGCGATGAACCCGTATGGCATGACGGCAAAGTCGTTGGATGGATTACCTCCGGTGGCTTCGCTCATCACGCGCAGAAATCTATAGCGCTCGGCTATATTCCGCCTGAGATGGCCGAAAATGGCGCAGGATCATTTGAAATTGAAATTTTGGGAGAAAGGCTGCCTGCCGAAATGCAGACTGAGCCACTATTTGACCCCACTGCAGAACGCATGCGGGGCTAGGAGGACGTAATGCTCAAGAAACTTGATATTCGCGATGACCCGAACAAGCCCAGCTATCTCAACGATGAAGCAGCGGATACACCTTTGAAAAATCCGATCGATCACGACACGCTTGTCAAAGCACGCGGCTATCGGCAAAAACGTTTGCGCGAACAGCTTGAAAAGCATGATGTTGCCGCGATCCTGCTCTTTGATCCGCTCAATATCCGCTATGCAACCGATTGTTCGGATATGCAGGTCTGGACCATGCACAATGCTGCCCGTTACGCCGTCATCGTCAATGGTGGACCAGCGATTTGCTTTGAATATAAGCAAGCCATGCATCTGGCTGAAAGCCTTGAAACTGTCGATGAAGTGCGGCCTGCCACGACTTGGTTTTATTTCTCCGCTGGCAGCAATGTACGCGCAAAAGCAGCTAAATGGGCCGCCGAGATTGCAGACATCGTGAAGCAATATGGCGGCGGCAACATGCGCCTTGCCGTGGATAAAATGGAGCCAGTAGGCGTCGACCTGCTGCGCGGACACGGTATCGAAATTGTCGAGGGACAAGAAATTACCGAAACCGCGCGTGAGGTGAAATCCGCCGATGAACTAACAATCATGGATTGGACCATCACCGTGTGTGAAGCAGGGATGTGGCGCATGCGCGAATATTCAGCCCCAGGCCGCACCGAAAATGAAATTTGGGCCCAACTACACTATGAGAACATCCGCAATGGCGGCGAATGGATCGAGACCCGCCTCTTGGCCATTGGCGAGCGCACAAATCCATGGTTTCAGGAAAGCTCAGACCATGTGGGCCAGGAAGGTGATCTGCTTTCGTTTGATACTGATTTGATTGGACCCTATGGCTATTGCTCAGACATTTCGCGTTCTTGGACAATTGGTCTGGTGCCCCCAACCGATGAACAAAAACGCTTATACGAACATGCCTACAACCAGATCATGTTCAACCGCGATCTGATCAAGCCAGGCATGAGTTATCACGAGTTCAATGAAAAAAGCTGGAAGATGCCCGAGGAGTTTCACGTTTGCCGATATGGTGTTGCTCTTCATGGCGTTGGTTTGTGCGATGAATATCCCGCCATCTCCACACACGTGGATTTCGGCCCCGATCATCATGATGATGTGTTCGAGCCCGGCAATGTGTTGTGTGTTGAAAGCTGCACGGGCGTTGCAGGCGGGCGCGAATGCGTGAAACTGGAAATTCAAGTGCTGGTCACAGAAGATGGCGTGAAACAGCTTGACCAATTTCCGTTTGAGGATTGGGTATAGGCGCGCATCAAGGCACCTCTGCGTTCG
>JBPCVX010000329.1:0-4462 GCA_051010095.1 Hyphomicrobiales bacterium | reverse complement strand
TGCCTGCACCCGCGCACCTGAGGTGTATGGCGTGACCCGATCACCCACCAGGTACCAAACAAACCAAAGGGCGGCAAAACCCAAGACAACAAGACTAAATTTCCGCATCTTCTTCCCCGCAACCAAGTTTTTTATTTACGCACCAAGGACGTACTGTGTTTAAATCCAAATAAAAATCGATTTTTATTTCAACACAACTTATTTATGCATATATTTAATATCGAAAACACAATATATTTTCGAGATATGTTGTGGTGACAAAGTCAGGGGCTGGGGAACAATGGTAAACAAAGTAAACGAAAACGACGCATTGCGTCTGTCGATTGATATCGTGGTCAAGTTGGGCTTGCTTAGCATCATTGTCTTTTGGTGCGCCAAGCTTATCTCGCCGTTTGTTCTGATTGTTGTGTGGGCGGCAGTACTCGCGGTGGCACTTTTCCCAGTATACAATTGGCTAAAGCGCATCTTGGGCGGGCGTGGCGGTTGGTCGGCAACAATAATCGTCTTGATCGGCGTTTTGCTGATTTTTGGACCCGTGAGTGCACTCGTACTTGCAATGATTGAAAACCTTCAATTCATGCAAGACAAGCTTGCAGCCGGCGACATTAAAATTTCTCCGCCTTCGGAAAGTGTCGCAGAATGGCCCATAATCGGTAAGCAACTCAGCAAACTGTGGACACGTGCATCGGTTGATCTTGGTGCAGTGTTGACCCAATTCAAGCCGCAAATAAAGGAAATGGGGTCTGCCCTGCTTGGCATGGTGGCCAACACAGGACTTGGCGCACTGCAGATGATTGCCTCAATCATTATCGCTGGCATCTTCTTTGGTAATGCCGAGAACTCCAAGCGCAGGCTTACAAATCTCAGCGAAAGAATTATGCCTAACCGGGGTTCTGAATTTGTGGATCTCGCAGGCGCCACCGTGCGCAATGTGGCCCGTGGCGTGGTTGGCATTTCGTTGTTGCAGGCGTTTCTTGCCGGCATCGGCCTAACCCTAGCGGGCATTCCATTTGCTGGCATTCTCACATTCCTTTGCCTCATATTGGCAATCATTCAAGTGGGACCAGCCCTCGTAATCATTCCAGCGGTTATCTATGCGTGGTCTGCAATGGAATTCGTGCCAGCGCTTATCTTTACGCTCTACATCATTCCAGTCATGATCATGGACAATTTCCTGAAACCAATCGTTATGGCGCGTGGCCTATCAGTACCCATGCTGGTGATATTCCTCGGCGTTATCGGTGGAACATTGGCGCATGGCATTCTTGGCCTGTTTATTGGCCCGGTGGTCCTATCGCTTGGTTATGAAATGATGATGGCTTGGATCGGCCGCAACCAGGGTGATGGCGAAAGCGAAGAAGAAGCTGAGCAGGCTGGCTAATGGCGGAAAATCTGATCATTGGAATATCGCTCATTGTCTTTTGTATGATTGTTCAATGCGCGATGGTTGCGGTGGTCGTGCGCCCCATGATGACCGGCGAGCATCGACACGAAGATGATGGCAGTTTCCTCTATTTAGCCTATTATTTGTCGGCCGTTCTCCTCACTCTCATGGTTGGAAATTTGCTACAGATCACCATTTGGGCATTTGCGTTCACATTGCTCGGTGAATTCGAGGAGCTTGGTGATGCGGTTTATCATTCGATGGTGAACTTTACATCGCTTGGGTATGGCGACATCGTCATGAGCGAAGAACACCGGTTGCTCGGTTCCATGGAAGCAATGAACGGAATGCTCATGATCGGGCTCTCCACAAGCGTGCTTTATTCAGTTTTCCAGTTCACATACCAACAGCGTTTTAACCGCCAAACGACTGAAAAATAGTGGGTTCTACGATCTTGAAGCCTCTGCACTTCTGCATATGCGTTGCGTTTGCCTGGATGATGAATGGCGCCGCATTTGCTGAAGATGGCGGTGATGCCCGTGAACGCCTTGAGGCATCGTCTAAGACAACCATTGGCGGGCCACAAACCGCACCTGCGCAGCTTGAGGAAGACCGCTTAAGGAAACAGCAAACATCCCGCTTGCCGGGACTTGATGCAGTTTTCGATCCTCTAGAGACAGCCAAACAAGACTTGCGCGCTGCAATCGGCCTTGATCTGGGTTTCGATTATCAAGCGGCCTATCAGCTCGGCACATCAAGCGTCACCGGCATTGACGAAGGCGCTGCCGGGCATGCGCGGCTCATCGGCAACTGGACCTTGTTTGGCCGAGAAAGTGCTAATCCAGGCAAACTCGTCTTTATTCTTGAGAACCGGCACAGAATTGGCAGTCAAACAACAGCCGCTGGTTTGGCCTCCAATATCGGCTATTTCGGCGTTACCGGCACAACGTTTAGCGACAGTGGCAACAGTTTAACCGTTGCCCACTGGGCACAAACGATTGCTGACGGCCAAGGAGGCATTGTTGCAGGCCGCATTGATCCGACTGATTACATCGACATTCTGGGCTATGTGAACCCGCGCACCACATTTTCCAACTTGGCGATCCTTTACAACCCGGTAATCCCGTTGCCTGATCAGGGGTTCGGTATCGCAGGCGGTGTTCACCTCACAGAGCAAGTTTACGTGCTCGGCATGATCACAGATGCAAACGGATCGATCACTGACATAAAGTGGTTTCCCGGTGGTGCGGAATTCTTCAAATATGCCGAGATTGGCTGGACACCGGCTAAAAATCAGCGCTTTCTAACAAACTTCCATATCTCGGGTTTTCACGTGGACAAGCGCGAAAAAGCAGGCGTGCCTGCCAGCTACGGCGTCGTTGCTTCTGGAAATATTACCTTCGACAACACATTAATGCTGTTTGGGCGTCTCGGAGCTTCAACTGGAGATGCCCCAATCGCCAATCTTTCAGGTACTGCGGGCCTTATGTGGCGGCCCGGTTTTTATGATGATTTAGTCGGCCTCTCGGTGAATGTCGCAAAACCATCGCTCGACGGATCTTCCGCCCAGACCACGCTTGAAACATTCTATAGGTTCGATTTAGCCGATAACTTCGCAATCACCGCCGATGCACAATGGCTCATAAATCCAGCATTTGACCCCAACAGCGGCTCGGTTGGGGTGTTTGGATTGCGGGCACGTTTCAATCTTTAAACGCGCTTACGCTGTTAAAACTTGAAGTTCGGCAAACTGTCGAATGCTTTGCGCAACGCATCCCCCCAACCGTTCGAAATCTGCTCAAAATAGGCATTATCGAGCTCGATTTTACGTTCTTGAAACACAACACATTCATCTTCCTTTAAAACTTGAAGATGAAATGGTAACCCTACAGAAAGGTTGGCTTTAATTGTTGAATCAAATGACACCAAGAGTAGCTTAACCGCATCTTCAAAGCTCATATCTGCATCATACGCGCGCACCAAGATCGGGCGGCCATATTTTGTCTCGCCAATCTGGAAAAACGGTGTGTCTTCTGAAGTTTCAAGAAAATTGCCTTCCGGGTAAATCATAAAGAGCCGCGGTGCGCTGCCTTTGATCTGCCCCCCCACAATCACGGTCGCATTGAACGATGATGATGCTTCCGGCCCGCCTTCATTCACATCTGCAATAATCTCTCTCAGAGTGTCGCCCACCAAGCGCGCGATTTGGAACATGGACGGCGCTTCAAGGAGTGACGGCTTGCGGTCTTCAGGTGCTTTTGACCGCTCTTCCAGTAAACCAATCAATGCCTGCGTGGTCGCTAAATTACCCGCTGTCATTAGGGTAATCACCCGTTCACCCGGCACTTCCCAGGTGAACATTTTGCGGAAAGTAGAAACATTATCGACGCCCGCATTCGTGCGGGTATCCGACATAAATACAAGCCCCTTCTTCAGGCGCATGCCAACGCAATAGGTCATAAATAATTTTTCTTATTGTTGAACTTGAATCTCGACATGCATCGACTCACCGCCAACACCCGTCCGCACACCGGATATCGGGGCAGCGTCCCTGTAGTCAAGCCCTGTTGCGACCCGCACATAGCGTTCATCTGGTGAAATGCCGTTTGAAACGTCAAAACCCACCCAGCCAATCGACCCGCAATGAACCTCTGCCCATGCATGGCTTGCATCTTGATCTATCCGATCATCCATCATCAGATAGCCACTTACATAGCGCGCGGGTAACTCCATAACGCGTGCTGCAGAAATAAACGCATGCGCATGGTCTTGGCATACACCGCGGCCCGCACTAAGCGCCTCCTCTGCTGTTGTGCCAATGCTGGTGGTCCCGATCTCGTAAGATACTTTGCCAACTAAAAGCTCAGATAAAGCGTGCATTTTTGCAATCGTGTCATCATATGGCGCGCTAAGGCTTTGCACCAATGCGCGCACGTGATTCCCAGGCTTGGTCAGGGACGTTTGGCGCAGGAAATACCACAACGGCGCAAATCCACCGTGTGCCCCCAAGACGCCTGCATTATCAGCGGTGTCCACTTCACCTGAACACCTCAAAATCAATTCGCTACAGTCATCTTG
>JBPCVX010000328.1:0-20039 GCA_051010095.1 Hyphomicrobiales bacterium | reverse complement strand
GTGATGAGGTCTGTGCACTTATTCCAGGTGGGGGTTATGCGGAATACGCAATCGCTGCCGAAGCAAACTGCTTGCCTGTTCCAGCAGACCTAACCGTGAAAGAAGCAGCAGCGTTGCCGGAAACGTTCTTTACCGTGTGGACAAATGTGTTCGAGCGCGGTGCGTTGAAAGAAGGTGAGATATTTCTCTGCCATGGTGGTTCCAGTGGCATTGGCACGACGGCAATTCAGCTTGCCGTTAACCGCGGTGCAAGGGTTTTTGCGACCGCTGGATCTGCTGAAAAGTGCGCAGCTTGCGAAGCGTTGGGAGCTGAGCGCGCAATCAACTATCTTGAAGAAGATTATGTTGCAGTGGTGAAGGAAGCCACCAAGAAGCATGGCGCCGACCTTATCTTGGATATGGTAGGGGGTGATTATATCGAACGCAATTTCAAGGCCGCAGCTCACGGCGGGCGCATCGTCAACATCGCATTTCTGAATGGTACTCAGGCAGAGGTGAATTTTGGCTTGATGCTGGTGAAGCATTTAACCATGACTGCATCGACATTGCGCTCGCGCCCGATTGCCGAAAAAGCTCGAATTGCCGCGGCATTGGAAGAGCATGCCTGGCCACTTATCGCTGCAGGAAAAATCAAACCGCAAATTCATGCAGAGTTTGCGTTGGCAGATGCGCAAAAAGCACACGAAATGATGGAAGCTTCTACGCATATTGGCAAAATTATTCTTGTGCCCTAGGGGGGTAGCACCCTATATAGGGGCAATTCCTGAACTCACTAAGACGATGCTGAAATTAGCATCACACAGAGCCAAGACCCGGTTCTGAAGGAGATAACTTATGGCCACGACACTTCTTATGCCCAAGGCAACCGCTGTATGGTTGGTGGACAACACTGGACTTACATTCCGTCAGATCGCTGAATTCTGTCAGCTTCACGAACTCGAGGTAAAGGGCATCGCTGATGGCGATGTTGCCATGGGCATTAAAGGCATGGACCCGGTAAATGCAGGCCAACTTTCGCGCGATGAGATTGAGCGTGCAGAAAAAGATGCAAACCATCAGCTCGAGTTGCTGGCACCCAAGGTTGAGATACCAGAAGTCAAAACCAAGAAGGGCCCACGCTATACGCCCGTTTCACGCCGCCAAGACCGGCCAGATGCGATTGCGTGGCTGCTGCGCCATCATCCTGAAATTCCAGATAGTCAGGTGATTAAGCTTGTGGGCACCACAAAGCCTACCATTGCAGCGATAAGAGATCGCACACACTGGAACTCAGCCAACATTCAGCCAAAAGACCCTGTGGCGCTGGGCTTATGCTCACAAATCGAGCTTGACGCAGCTGTGCGCAAGGCCGCCGAAAAGCTTGACCGTGAACGCAAGAAAGCTGAGAAAGAAGCGCGTAAGCTTGGCACATTGGCGCCAGCTGCTGAAACAATCGGTGAGGAAACAGGCGAAGCACCAAGTGCTGAGGAAATTGGCGCAGCAATGGCTGCTGCAGTGAGCATTACGCCTGCAGCCGAAGAAACCGATCTCGCTAAGGTCGATCAGCCAAATGTTGACTTTGGAGAAGCCGGACCAACCGCTGAAAGGGTGTTTGGTGAGGCGACTGAATCCGCCCCAGTTGACGAGGAAGAGGAAGAGGCGCCAGACGCCGATTCAGTTTTCGCAAAGCTTGCTGAACTCAAAAAAGACATGGGCGACGAAGAAGAAGAGAAAAGTTAGGCGCCTTAGTCCTTAATCGGTACGGTGTAATTTAGCGGCAACCGGCCACCATCTGCATAGATGGTTTGGCCGGTAATGTAACTTGCATCATCAGAGGCAAGAAATGCTGCAACACCTGCGATCTCCTCTGGGGTGCCAATACGTCCCATTGGGGTGCGCGAGAGGATTTTATTGCGCGCCTCTTCATCATCGGCAACCGCTTTTAAAATTTCGGTCATAATCGAACCAGGCCCAATCGCGTTAACGCGAATGCCCTTGTCTGCAAGTGACAATGCCATAACTTTCGTGAGCTGGTTCAATCCACCTTTGGAAATGGTGTAGGGAACTTGATTGGCGATCGCGAAGACCGCATTGATTGACGACATATTTATGATCGATCCTGGCGCGCGATCATCTTCAAGTTGCTTCACCATCTGCCGCGCCACGGCTTGCCCTACCAAAAATGCCCCTTTCAGGTTAACGGCCAGAACTTTATCGAAATCTTCTTCCGTCAAATCAAGAAACTCAGCCCCGATGATGATACCTGCATTGTTTACAAGCACATCAATAGCGCCATAGGTGGACACTGCCTCTTTGACCAGGTTACGAACATCGAGCCGCTCTGCCACATCGCAACTTATGAAAATTGCCTCGTGGCCCGCTTCACGCAGATCTTCGGCTGCTGCTTCGCCGGCATCTTCCTCAATATCTGACAGCACAACTTTTGCGCCTTCCTGCGCAAAACGTGTCGCACATGCCAAACCAATACCGCGGGCTGCCCCGGTGATCACCACAATCTTGTCGTTCAACGCCATACTCAGGCTCAATGCCATATTTGTAGGAGATGGATTATATGATTGTCGCAACGTATCCGCAAAGTTCGAAATTCTGACGCTTTCCAAAGATCACAAACAACCAATCCGCAGATTATTGCGCAAAGCCACGTTCTTTAAGGGCATCGCTGATTTCATCTAAAATCACCGGATCATCAATGGTCGCTGGCATGGACCACTCTTCTCCATCGGCAATTTTGCGCACCGTCGCACGCAAAATTTTACCAGACCGGGTTTTTGGAAGTCTCGCAACGGTGATTGCGGTTTTGAAGGCTGCCACAGGTCCAATTTTTTCACGCACCAGACCTACGCATTCCTTTTCGATCTCTGCGGGATCGCGATTAACGCCCGAGTTCAGCACAATGAAACCTGCTGGGCTTTGGCCCTTCAACTTGTCAGCGACGCCAACTACAGCGCATTCCGCCACATCAGGATGTGCTGCCAGCACTTCTTCCATGCCACCAGTGGAAATCCTATGACCATCCACATTGATGATGTCGTCTGTGCGGGCCATGATGTAGAGATAACCGTCTTCATCCATATAACCCGCATCCGCGGTTTCATAATATCCCGGAAAGGCTGACATATAGCTTTCCCGGAAGCGTTCGTCATTCTGCCACAGGGTTGGTAGACACCCAGGAGGCAGCGGTAGTTTCACACAAATTGCGCCAATATCACCGGGCTGCACCGGAGCACCCACTTCATCAAGCACATGCATTTCATATCCAGGCATGGGTACGGCCGGAGATCCATGTTTGACCGGCAGCGCACCTAATCCAACCGGATTACCGGCGATGGTCCATCCCGTCTCGGTTTGCCACCAGTGGTCGATCACTGGCACTTGTAGTTTTTCTTCTGCCCATTGAATGGTGTCCGGGTCGGCTCGTTCGCCAGCCAGGAACAAAGTGCGAAAGTTTGAAAGGTCGTAGTTGCCGATGAGCTTTCCGTCTGGGTCTTCCTTTTTAATCGCGCGAAAAGCGGTGGG
The DNA here is from genome assembly GCA_051010095.1 of Hyphomicrobiales bacterium. Classification (GTDB taxonomy): domain Bacteria; phylum Pseudomonadota; class Alphaproteobacteria; order Rhizobiales; family CAJQND01; genus CAJQND01. The sequence goes on along the minus strand of JBPCVX010000328.1, from coordinate 16,523 downwards.
CGCGGTGAACAAGGCCGCAACATTGTGCTCGGCAATCACGCGCCAAAATGTGCCAGCATCTGGTGTGCCTATAGGCTTGCCTTCAAACACAATAGAAGCACAGCCATGGAGCAGCGGTGCGTAACAGATGTAAGAGTGGCCAACCACCCAACCAACATCTGAAGCCGCCCAGTAGGTTTCACCAGGTTCAATGCCGTACATGTTATGCATGGTCCACTTGAGTGCCACCATGTGCCCGCCATTGTCGCGCACCACGCCTTTTGGAACACCTGTGGTACCCGAAGTGTAGAGGATGTACAGCGGGTCTGTGGCCTTTACCGGCACACAATCCACCTTCTCGCCGGCTGCTTCCGCCAAAGATACCTGTTCTTGCCAATCGTGATCATACCCTGCGGTCATTGGCGCTGAACATTGCTCGCGCTGCAGCAGCACGGTGCCCACAGGTTTATGTTGCGAAAGCTCAATCGCCCCATCAAGCAGCGGCTTATATTCAACAATCCGCCCGGGTTCTATACCGCACGATGCGGTGACAATTAACTTCGGTTTGGCATCATCGATGCGCGTAGCAAGCTCTTTGGCAGCAAAACCACCAAAGACGACCGAATGCACAGCACCAATACGTGCACAAGCGAGCATGGCAATAACAGCTTCGGGGATCATTGGCATGTAAATGATCACCCGGTCACCTTTTTCCACGCCTTTCGATTGCAGTACAGAACCAAATACCGCCACATCATTTTGCAGCTCTGAGTATGTATGAACTCCAGATGCGCCCGTTATCGGGCTGTCATAAATGAGCGCGGGCTGATCGCCCCTTCCCGCTTCCACGTGGCGGTCCACACAGTTAAAGCAAGTATTACATTCGGCACCAACAAACCACCGATCTAGCCCGTCAACCACCTCATAAACTTTATCCCAAGGCTTATACCAATCGATCTCCTTAGCGGCATCAGCCCAAAACCCTTCCGGGTCATCCTGCCAGCCTTTGTAAACCTCGTGATACCTGCTCATTGTATATCCTCTCCGCTCGGCACGTTGGTTCGTCCCCCTGTCATAAGGGTTTTCCAACGCCTGCCCGAAATTTGCAAGCGCCATGATCTCAGACTTTGGCTGAATACGCCGCAGGTAAGTTTACGCAATCTAAAGCTCAATCAGCTTTAATCACTCCACTTAGGCTGGGAAATTACTCAATGTTTGCAGATATTAGCGCATCTTCAAGATCACAAAGCTGGACGCAGCGCTTTACTTCTCTGTTTGGTGCAAGCCTGCTTGCGCATTTGCCGTTCATTGGTCTCATCGCGCTTTACGCGCTGATTGGCCATATCGTGATTGGTCAGCTAGATGATGCTATTTCGACAGATTTCTCGGCCAATCTCCTCAACTTCGTGATTGGCACGGTACCGGTCTTGCTGCTGTGTGTGGTGACAATGCGCTTTGTGCACTTGGCAATATATGAGCGCCCTGAACGTCCGGCAATCTCGCTTTATTATGATCTCAAGGGGTATCTAGGTGATCCCGGGAGGCTCGCCACCGCGCTGCCGATGATTATTACGCTGCTATTGTTCTTTCGCACTTTTGCCCTGATCAAAGCTAACATACCTTCGCTTCAACCTTTTTCCTGGGATCCAGCTTTCATTGAACTTGACCGTATCTTGCATTTCGGCCGTCAGCCTTGGGAGTGGATGCATCCCATTCTTGGCTACCCGCCGGTCACCTTTGCCATAAATTTTCTCTATAATCTTTGGTTTATCGTGATGTGGGTGTTCTGGGTCTATTTTGCTTTCGACACCAATAACTGGGTTTTGCGCGCGCGGTTCTTCTTAAGTTTCATATTGCTTTGGGCAATTGGCGGTGGAACCATGGCGGTGGGATTTTCTTCGGCGGGTCCGTGTTATCTTGGCCCGCTCGGCCTGGATGACACTGAATTTGCCTCGCTGATGACCTACCTGCACAATGCAGATAAAACCTTTCTTCCGCTTTGGGCGTTAGATGTTCAGGAAATGCTGTGGCAGGGCTATGTCGGCAAAACCGGCGCAGGCGCTGGCATATCGGCCATGCCATCCATGCACAATGCATCCGCACTGTTATTTGCGCTTGCTGGCTGGAAACTCAACCGGGTCGTTGGGTGGCTCGCCAGCATATTCGCTGCAATTGTTCTCATCGGCTCAGTGCATCTGGGTTGGCACTATGCAGTGGATGGTTATGTGGGCTTCGCCGTAACCCTCATTATTTGGTGGGCATCAAAACCGCTCGCTATTTGGATGAGCAGTCTCTCCGTAACCCAGACTTTTCTCAAGATGCTTCGGCAGCCTCAGCGCCCCACTCCGTCCACTCCATAGCAACCAGCGCGCCCGCCCCAAAAACTGCAAAGCCAATCACGAGCGGGTAAATCGTACCGTTGAAACTTAGCCCTATCCAAGTGCCGAGTGGCACAGAAATGAACGTAGAAACGGATGCAATAAACGCTGCCGCGATGCCCGCAATGTGGCCCATAGGTTCCATCGCCATGGCATTAAAGTTCCCGAATGCCACACCGATGACCAGAAACATCAACATAAAAAAGGTCATCATGATCCATAGCGGCGGGTTGCCGTCAAACACCCAGGTTAACGCGAGAAACGGAAACGCCAAGGCGCACAGGATAATCAGCGCAACGCGCGACAAATACCGCATGCCGTGTTTAACAACCAGCTTGGAATTGATTACTGAAGATACACCCACCGCCAGCGCAAGTGCACCGAAATAAATCGGAAACAGCTCCGCCAAACCGTATTGTTTGGTGAACACGGCCTGGGCGGAAACCAGATACCCCACGAACGGGGCAAATATCATCCCTAATCCAAGCGTGTATCCAAACGCGATGCGGTTGGTGCTGGTCTCAGCAATGCCGGCAAAAATGCGTTTCAACGAAAATGGCATGCGCGCCTCGGGCGGCAAGGTCTCAGGTTGGCGCACTGCGAACCACGTAAATGCAATAAAGCCGATGATAAGAAACGACCAAAAGATCGCCCGCCAGCCCGCAAATAACATAACCGCCTGACCCAGCGCGGGCGCGATTGCTGGCACAAGTATGAAAACCGCCATAATCATCGACATTACGCGTGCCATGCCCCGGCCTGCATACTGATCCCGGATCACCGCAATGGTGACGATACGCGGGCCCGCTGCGCCAAATCCTTGAAGAAAACGTCCAGCAAGCATGGTTTCGAAATTGTGCGCAAAAATGGAAATTGCAGTGCCCGCAAAAAACATCGCAAAGCCGATATAGATAGGCAAACGCCGTCCTGCACTATCAGACCAAGGACCATAAAACATCTGGCCAAAGGCGAGGCCGATAAAAAACGAAGACACGACCAACTGTGCATCATTTGGCGAGGAGACGTTGAGATCTGCGCCAATGATATCGAGAGCCGGCAACATCGCGTCAATACACAGTGCAACCAACGAGATCATCAGTGCGACAAGGGCCACTTGTTCGCCCAAATGCATGGTGCGGTTTGAATCTTGCGTAACCAAAGCTGGAACCTAATTTCTCAAAATCTATACCGATCCGGCATAGAGCAATTCCGGCCCGCTGTCACCAGTCAGACAAACAGATCAGTTGTCTCAAATTTGGTGACGTCGACAATTCCGATGTCGGATATGCGCAGCTCTGGAATGACCGTAAGCGCCAGCAAAGAGTGCTGCATATAGGCATTGTTGAGGATGCACCCACATGCCGCCATGGCGTCCACCATGGATTGTGCCTTTTCTGCAACGGCTTCAGCACGCTCATCAGACATGAGCCCAGCTATCGGCAACTCGACGAGTGCCAATTCTTCGCCCTCAGATATCACCACAATGCCGCCACCTACTTCGCCCAGCCGATTGGCCGCCTGTGCCATATCACTTTTGTCTGTACCAACAACAATCATGTGGTGGCAATCATGGGCAACTGTTGAAGCAACAGCGCAGGGTTTGTTGTAACCAAAGCCCGACACAAACCCGTTGACCACCCCGCCTGTGCCTTTGTGGCGCTCGACAAGCGCGATCTGGCAGATATCGTGTTGCAGATCACTCAACGCCAATCCATCTACAACCGGCACATCCCGGGTCAACGCCTTTGTTGGTGCCTGGTTTTCGATGACCCCAATGACACGCGCCTGAACGCGCGTTGCGCCAGAAGGTCCAGCAATGTCGAAATCACTGGCAACAAGCTGTTTGCCCAGATGCACCGTGCCCTTGGCAAAGTCTGGGTAAGTTTGGTGAGGAAGTTCGGCGCTGAGATCCCCATTCTGTGCCAGCACTTCACCGCGAGCGATAACCGTTTCGACCGGCAACGAGGGCAAATCGCTGGTGATAATCAAATCAGCACGTCGCCCGGGCGCGATTGCCCCCAACTCCCGTTCCACGCCAAAATGCTGGGCAGTATTCAGCGTCGCCATCTGAATGGCCGTGACCGGGGCCAGGCCTTGGGCAATTGCATGGCGCACAACCCTGTTCATATGCCCTTCATTTACGAGCGTTCCTGAATGGCTGTCATCTGTGCAGAGGATAAAATTGCGCGGGTCAAGCCCTTCCTGGGTGATGGCTTTCACCTGCTCGGCAACATCGTACCAAGCAGACCCCAAACGCAACATGGCGCGCATGCCCTGTCGCACCCGGGCGATTGCATCTTCCATGCGGGTACCTTCATGATCATCTGCTGGGCCACCCGCCGCGTAGGCATGAAATGCCTTGCCCAGATTAGGAGAAGCGTAATGCCCACCAACCGTTTTTCCAGCCATTTGCGTTGCCGCGATCTCTCCCATCATTTTGGCATCGCCTGCGGCAACGCCTGGAAAGTTCATCATCTCGCCAAGCCCGATGATGTTGGGCCACGCCATCGCTTCAGTAACTTCTTCAACGCCTAGCTCAGCACCTGCATGCTCAAGCCCCGGCGCTGCCGGCACGCAACTTGGCATTTGCACAAACACATTTATCGGCATGTCCATGGCTTCATCATGCATCAGTTTGACGCCCGGCATACCAAGCACATTGGCAATTTCGTGCGGGTCAATAAACATCGATGTGGTGCCGTGAGGTATGACGGCGCGGGCAAATTCGGTCACCGTGACCATGCCGCTTTCAACATGCATGTGCGCATCACACAGGCCTGGCAGAACATAGCGCCCCGCTGCGTCGATGACTTCAGTCTCATCACCAATCGTGTGGCCCGCATCGACGCCTACAAAGGCAAATCGCCCCGCCGAGATTGCAAAATCCGTGCCCTTGATCACTTCACCAGAATAGACGTTTACCCATTGCCCATTGCGGATAACCATATCCGCCGGGGTGCGCCCCATAGCGACATCCACAAGCCTAGAGGCAACTTCGTTCCAGGGTTTAACTGCGGGCATGTGTAACCTCTTTTGCTTATTTCCCCGCCAGCATACGTGATTTGCGGAGGCCTAACCACACGCCAACGAATGGAAATTTGACGAAACATTACAGCTGGGCCACTGTTCGTTCCGCACATTTTTTAAGGCAGGTACATGACACAATTATGGGAATTAAGCGCAACCGCTCTCGCGCGGCTCATGCGCAATAAGGAAACATCAGCGGTTGAAGTCACCACATCCGCGCTGGAGCGGCTTGACGCGGTTAATCCGGCAATCAACGCGGTGGTGCAATTCATGCCTGATGAGGCACTTGCAACCGCGCAAGCGGTTGATGACCGCATCGCGCGCGGCAAAGAAATTGGGCCGCTTGCTGGTGTGCCGATCACCATAAAAGTGAATGTGGATCAAAAGGGCTATGCCACCACCAACGGGTTGCGCATCCAGAAAGACCTGATCCCTGAAGAAAACAGTCCCGTCGTCGATAAGCTCCTTGATGCGGACGCAATATGTGTAGGCCGCACAAACACCCCTGCCTTTTCACTGCACTGGTTCACCCGCAACAGCTTACATGGCCATACACTAAACCCGCACAATACCGGATTAACGCCCGGTGGGTCATCAGGGGGTGCTGCCGCGGCAACAGCTGCAGGCATTGGTGCCATCGGCCATGGCAGCGATATAGCTGGTTCCGTGCGGTATCCTGCCTACGCTTGTGGCATACATGGCCTGCGCCCAAGCCTTGGCCGTGTGCCCGCCGCCAATTTATCTGTTCCAGACCGTTATATCGGCGGACAGGTGATGGCGGTCTCCGGCCCACTGGCGCGCTCAATTGATGATATTGAGTTGGCATTCCACGCAATGTCAGGGGCAGACGCCCGCGATCCGTGGTCCTCGCCCATCCCATTAGCGTTGCACGATGTGCCGAAAAAGGTTGCGCTGTGTGTTGACCCCGATGGCATGCAGGTAGATGCAGAAGTTGAGAATGCGCTGCGTGAGACGGCAAGGATTTTGCAAGATGCCGGCTATCAAGTCGATGAGCTCGCCTGCCCTGACATGCGCGAATCCGCAAGCCTTCAAGCCGTATTGTGGCTGGCGGAGTTCCGCCGCACATCGGCAGCAGCCGTCGTCAATGAGGACGATCCTGACGCGACATTCGTTTACGCCCAGATGGCACGTCTTTGCCCCGAACCAAATCTCAACGCCTTCCTCGATGCGCTGCAGCGACGCATCACGCTGGCGCGCGCATGGCTGACTTTTTTTGAAGATTATCCTCTCGTCTTGTGCCCGGTCTCAGGCGAAGCACCCTTTCCAGATTTACTCGACCTGGAATCTCCTGAAGCATTTGACCGGGTGATTGCTGCACAATTGCCACAAATCGGCCCACCCTTTCTCGGGCTTCCAGGGTTGAGTGTTGCCACCGGCATTCTCGAGAACAGCACGCCGATGGGCGTACAGCTCCTCTCCGCGCCCTACCGGGAAGATATATTGATTGCGGCGGGCAAAGCCATACAAGCCGCTTGCCCGGCAATCGATCCCGTGACACCTTCTTGAAGACCAATTTAGAGGACGTTCTTGATGAAAATTCTTGTCTTACAACATGCACGTGTTGAACATCCTGGTGCATTTCGGAAATTTCTTGAAGAAGACGGCCACGATTGGGTGCCTGTGGAACTTGATGAGGGCGCGCCTGTTCCCAGCCTCGATGGATATGATGCGTTGTGGGTAATGGGCGGGCCTATGGATGTGTGGGAGGAAGACATCCATCCGTGGTTAAAACCAGAAAAGGCACTCATCAAAGAAGCGGTTGAAGAACGCGGTCTGCCGTTTTTGGGCCTGTGTCTCGGACATCAGTTGCTTGCTGAAGCTTTAGGGGGCAAATGCGCCCAAGCCAAAACACCTGAAATTGGTGTTCTTGATGTGCAGCTCACCGAAGAAGGTGCAAGTGGTGTCATTTTTGATGGCTTGCCGGAAATATTTAAAACCCTGCAATGGCACGGTGTCGAGGTGACCCAAATGCCCCCAGGTGCAAAGTGCTTGGCAACCTCACCTGATTGCGCCGTGCAAGCCATGAGCTGGGGACCGCGGGCATACTCCATGCAATTCCACATCGAGGTTGAAAAAGACACGGTTGATAACTGGAACGCAATTCCAGCCTACGCGAACGCCCTGCAAAATGCTCTGGGCGCGGATGGTCCTGACAAAATGCGCACATGGTGCGCAGATGAAATGCAGAACTTCAATACAATGGCGGAACGCGTATATATCAACTGGCTGCAGACATCGGCGCAGGTTTAACTTCTGCACCGGAACGCGCTGCAAAACGTGCGCGCACCGCATCGCCGAACGCTTCAAACAGTTTGACGGAATCCTGATTTTCAGAAGCGCGGTATTCAGGGTGCCACTGTACTGAGATATTATATCCTTTCGCGCCCGCAACGCTGACCGCTTCAATTGTTCCATCTTCAGCGGTTGCCTCAATGATCAAGCCATTGCCAAGCCTGGAAATTGCCTGGCGATGCACCGTGTTCACCATGGTTTCAGACTTACCCAAAATATCGTGTAAAACACCGCCTGGAGCGATGGAGATATTATGTTTGGGCGCGTAGCGCTCTTCAACGCTCTCGCCTATGCCCCGGTGCTCGTCGCGCCCCTCAAATTCTTGTATCTCAGTATCAATTGTTCCGCCCATGACCACATTGAGTTCTTGATGCCCGCGGCAAATGCAAAAAAGCGGGATCTCCTTTTTCAATGCCAATTCGATAAGCGGAAAGGTCGACGCATCTCGCGCATGATCATAAGGCTCGTGGGCAGGTGTTGGCTCTGCGCCAAACAGGCTAGGGTGAACATTTGCAACAGCACCCGTGATCACCAACCCATCCAAACCTTCAACCAAGTCATTTAGATCTAAATCACATCCCATTGAAGGAATGAGAAGTGGATGAGCACGCGTTACTTGGGAGATCGCACGTGCATATTTGTCCCCCAATTTGTGGAACAATAGATCGTCTTGCACCAGTGTATCCGCTGGAAGACCAACAAACGGAATCTGACTACCCATAAGACGCATTCCTTACGTGAAATTAATTTGCGATACTGCTAAAGAAACGGTTATCAAATGGTCGACCAGAAAGAAAGACATTCTAAACATTTGCTCTTTTGTTCTGTTTTGCTATTAAGCAGGTCGAAGTTATCGGATCATGATCTAAAGACGACATAAAATCGTTTAGTGAATCGATAACCTCAGCAGGGAGGGACTATTTTGGGGCGTCTAAAACTGTTTTGTTTATAAGCAGTTACGCGTCGCAGAAGTGAGAGGCAACAACCAAGACGGATTCTTATCACAAGAAAACCGTCTGCAGGGCTCACGTGACCATTGTGTCAATTGCGACGATGTAGAGATTTGATGACCCAATTTGCCATCGGCAAATTTTTAAAAAACTCCTCCACGTGCTGAAAGTCTCATCGGCTGTATCGGTATCGATCAGTCAAAATACAGGGTCGTTGCAAGCAATCAAACGTCCCGCACACCAAAAGGGAGAACCACGAATGGATCGTCGTTCATTTATCAAGAAAGCCGGTGTCGCAGCCGGTGCAACCGCTGCTACCGCGGGTCTCGCTACACCAGCGATCACCCAGGAACGCAAAGACATGGTTATCGTGTCCACATGGCCACGTGACTTCCCAGGTCTTGGCACCGGGGCGCAGCGTCTCGCGAAAAACATCGCTGACCTCACAGAAGGCCGCATTAACGTGCAGTACTTCTCTGCTGGCGAACGCGTTGGCGCATTTGACTCATTTGATGAAGTCGCATCTGGCAACGCGCAAGCATATCATGCTGCGGACTATTACTGGAAAGGCAAACATCCGGCATGGGCATACTTTACGTCTGTACCATTTGGCCTGACCCACACCGAGCACGATGCCTGGATCAACCACATGGGTGGCCAGGAACTTTGGGACGAAGTGGCTGGCGGATTTGGCCTTAAGTGCCTTAAAGCTGGTTCAACAGGCGTACAAATGGGCGGCTGGTTCAACAAGGAAATCGAAACTGCTGACGACCTTAAGGGTCTGAAGATGCGTATTCCTGGCCTTGGCGGCGACGTTATGGCTAAGCTTGGCGCCTCTCCTGTGTCTCTTCCAGGTGGTCAGATTTATGAAAACCTTGTTTCGGGTGCTATTGATGCAACCGAGTGGGTTGGCCCGTGGAATGACTTCTTCATGAAGTTCTATGAAGCTGCCAAATACTACTACTATCCTGGCATGCACGAAGCTGGTTCTACCCTTGCATTGGGCATGAACAAAGAATGGTGGGAAGGTCTGTCAAAAACAGATCAGCTAATCATTGAAGCCGCTGCTGGCCACGAGCATCAGAATTCAATGTCTGAGTACAACGCGAATAACGGTACGTTCCTCGCTAAGCTCATCAAAGAGCACGGTGTTGAGCTGCGTGAATTCTCTGATGAGATTTACGACAGCTTCGGTGAAGCCGCTACAGAAGTATTTGCGGAAACCGTATCACACTCTGATCTGGCGAAGAAAGTTCATGAGAGCTTTGTTACCGCACGTGCTGACGTTGGTGGTTGGATGAAGCTTTCTGACGCCGCATACTACGCACAGCGTAACCGCGTTCTGGGCCTTTAAGGTCTAAGAAACGCAATTCTTAAGAATTCGGGACGGCGTTTTTTGCGCCGTCCCGTCAGTATTGATTACAGTGAGCAGGGGCACTGGACATGGCGGCGACTGAACAGGCCGAAAATGAATTCCTAAATTACGAGTCAGGTGACATATCACTTGGCGTATTAGCCCTGAGAAGTTTTTCCTGGGCTATCGTTGCATTCACTTTTGTTTTTCTCATCAATAATTATTTGGTTTTCTGGCATGGCTGGCCAGGCATTGCCCCAGCATTGGGATTGGCAAAATCAGGCGAGGCATCAACCCTTTCCTGGGCTCAACTTTTGCTATACGTAGCAGCCGTTTTGGGATCCACATTCTGGGTATTCTCCACCAAATTCCGCACAATGCGCGCCGACAGCGACGTGATGAACAACATTGTCACTTACATTATTCGCGCTGCATTTTGGGCTGTGCTGCTTGTTGGTCTTGTTGACATGATCATCTCATTTCTACGCGTTGAAGGAATGCTCGAGGGCGTTGTTGGTTCAGATTTATCCACCCAGCTCGGCCGTTCACAATTCCGCGGCACCTATGTGCATGTGCCCCTGATTGGCCTCGCCCTGGTTATTGCCGCCTTCACGCGCACACTTGGCTTCACCTGGCTTGCACTTCTTGTCGTGGTAGCCGAGCTGCAAATAGTGATTGCGCGATTTATCTTCTCATACGAGCAGGCTTTTATGGGCGACCTTGTGCGCTTTTGGTATGCAGCACTTTTCCTGTTTGCATCTGCCTATACCCTTTACGAAGAAGGTCATGTGCGGGTTGATGTGCTCTACACGCGGTTTTCTCACAAGACAAAAGGCTTCATGAATGCGCTCGGTTCTTTGCTTTTGGGCGTTTCGCTATGCGTGGTGATCTTGGGCGTTGGAATGGGTGGCAAGTCCAGCATTATAAACGCACCGCTTTTGAACTTCGAGGTCTCTCAGTCGGGCTTTGGCATGTATGTAAAATATCTGATGGCAGGCTTTCTTGCCGTCTTTGCCGTATCGATGATGATTCAATTCGCAGCTTACATACTCGAAGGAGCCGCCGATAAGCGCGGCGACCCGGGTGCCCGCGATGTTGATGCAGACGTGGCGCATTAGGAGCTAACCATGGAACTTTTTTTCTTAGCTCTTCTTGTCTTGCTGATGGCTACCGCACTTGGATCAGGCTATCCGGTCGCCTTTGCGCTTCCTGGATCGGCGATTATCACAATCGCACTGGCGGCTATTACGGGGTATGTGTTTGCTGGGGATTCTGCGGCTTACTTTGCCCAAGGCAGCCCCTTTCAATGGCTCAGCGCCGGGGTAACCAACTTCCGCGGCGTCTATTGGGAGGTTGAGCGAGATACGCTCATCGCCATCCCATTGTTTGTCTTCATGGGCATTATGCTGCAGCGCTCTAAAATTGCAGAAGATTTGCTGGTGACCATGGCGCAGCTGTTTGGGCCAGTTCCCGGTGGATTGGGCATTTCAGTTGTATTTGTGGGCGCATTACTTGCAGCCACCACAGGTATTGTCGGCGCAACCGTTGTGGCCATGGGATTGATTTCTCTGCCCGCAATGTTGCGCAATAACTATTCACAATCACTCGCCACCGGAACGATTGCGGCCTCTGGCACGTTGGGGCAAATCATTCCACCTTCAATCGTCCTCATCATTTTGGCCGACCAATTGGCGAGTGCTGTCGACCAGGCTTCAACTGCCCGCCAAGCGCTTTACAAGGCAACAACAGGCGAGTTTTCCATGCCGTCAGAATTCGGCGTGATATCAACATCCGCTGGCGACATGTTCTTAGGCGCCTTTATTCCAGGATTGGTGCTTGTAGGCCTCTACATGACGTTTATCCTGGTCATTTCGTTATTGCGCCCTTCCTTGGCTCCAGCAGTAAACTATGAAGGCGCATACGACCGGAAATTCGCCTTCAAGGTTCTTTTGGTTCTGGTGCCGCCATTAGCCCTTATCTTTGTGGTTCTGGGGTCAATCATTGCTGGTATCGCAACTGTTAATCAGGCAGGCGCGATTGGTGCGGTTGGCGCAACCATCATGGCAGGGTATCGGCTTAAAGAGGGTGATAAGGGTGCCTATCATCCCGCTATCTTGTCGGTCATCTCATTGGTGGCCATTTTTACAATTACGGCGAACTTTAATACCAACATCAAAAACATCAGCACGAGTTCCGATGTGGTTGGCATTACATTGGCCATTACCGCTGTTGCCGCCTTTTTGTTCTCGGTGATCTGGAGCGGTTGGCGCACCTTTAAGATTGAAGACACGATGCGCGGTGTCATGGTTGAAACAGCCAAAACGACGTCGCTGGTCTTCATCATTCTTCTTGGTGCTGCAATGCTTACAGCAGCCTTCCGGGCATTTGGCGGTGAAGAACTTGTGCGCGAATTTCTCACCAGCTTACCAGGCGGTTTTTGGGCGCAATTTGTCATTGTGATGATGGTGATTTTTGTCCTCGGGTTTTTCCTCGACTTTATCGAAATTGCTGTTGTGGTGGTTCCAATCGTGGCGCCCATTTTGCTGGCGGATCCATCGGCGAACATTACGGCTGTGTGGCTTGGTGTGATGATCGGTCTCAATATTCAGACATCATTCCTGACACCTCCGTTCGGATTTGCATTGTTCTATCTGCGCGGTGTTGCACCAGCAGTGGTGAAAACCATCAACATGTATAAGGGCGTGGTTGCCTTCATCGCTTTGCAGTTGATCGCACTTGGTATCGTTGGTTTTGTGCCGCATTTGGTGAACTACTTGCCAACGCGCATATCACTCACTTCCGATACGGCACCGCCGCCTCTTAATCCACGCCTTCAACACTGCATGGAAAAGCTCGTATTTGCCGAGTACAGCGCGCGTGGTGTCGACATTCGCAAAGCCATCGATGAGGCAAAAAAGCTGGATATTTCTTATCTGCCTAAGAAGCTTCAGAAGAATTTGAAAACCAGTTTCGATCAGGCTGCAGGAACGTTCGATCTTCTCGACAAAATTGACGTAGCTGAAAAGGCTGTGGCCGAAGCAACGCCCGCCTATAAGCCGCTCCACATTGAGGTCCGTGGCATTCAAGCCCGCATTCGCAAGATTGATGCCGAGCTCAAGGAGTTGACCACACGTATAAGCCGCCTCAAACGCTTAGGTGATGAAGGCAAGGCAACCATTGCCAAAGTTGGGCATGAAGTTGAAGAGTTGAATGCCGAGCGTAAAGAAATTGAAGGTCAAATTCCTGCCAACTGGAAAGATGACAACGCCGCATTTGCCAAGTTGAAAAAAGCTGAACTTGCCTCCCGCAGCGCTTACCGCCGCAACGTGGATGGGGCTTATGGTGAAGTGGCAAAGGTTGTCGAAATGCTTGACGATGCTGATGCGCTTGCTGCGTTGAAGGGTCGCTTCGATGATCTTGTAAATGTAGCCCAAGAGCCCGACGCAAAAGCTGCTGGCAAGAAGATATCCACATTGTCGTCGGATGTGAGCAAGGTTGCTGGCACCAGTACTTTACGTTCACGGTTAAAAACTTTGCGGCGCGCCGTCAGCGCAAAGACTCGTAAACCCGAGCAAATCGAAAAAGAACTTAAGCGCACCCAAAAAGCGCTTGCAGATGATTTGGTTTGGCGCGAACGCGCAGCAAAAGAACTGTCCGGCGGATTAAAAACGTATGAAGCCGAAATCCGCAACACTATTGGATTGCGTCTTCAATCGCGGCTGCCAGAAGATAAGGCTCTTGAAATTGCAGCATGCAATTCTGGCCATAGAGACATTTCTTTAAGCTTCTGATTTTGCGAGGATCGCGTCATGAAAGCAGCTGACTTATTCAACTTGTCCGGTGAAGTCGCTCTGGTGACAGGCGCGTCCTCGGGTTTGGGATGGAATTTTGCGAAAGTGCTTGCAGCCCATGGTGCACGTGTCGTGCTTGCGGCAAGGCGGATTGAAAAGCTTGAAGACCTCAAGAGCGAAATTGAAGCTGATGGCGGTGAAGCCATATGTGTCGCGCTGGACATTGCCGAATCCGCACAAATCGCGCCTGCTCTTGATCAGGCCGAAGCTGCATTCGGTCCGGTTACGATTCTCGTAAACAACGCCGGAATCGCAGAAACACACAAGGTGCTCGACATGCCAGAAGAAAGTTGGCAACGGGTGTTAGATGTAAATTTGAACGGTGTTTGGTACATGGCCCAGCAATCCGCAAAACGCATGGCCGCCGCTGGAAAACCTGGATCGATCATTAATATCGGGTCAGTTCTCAGCCATCGGGTTTCACACACACTTGCCTCTTATGCGGTGGCCAAGGCAGGTGTGGCGCAACTCACCAAGGCCATGGCCATAGAGCTCGCACGCGACAAGATTCGCGTGAACGCTATTGCGCCCGGCTATATTCTCACCGAGATAAACCGCAGCTACTTTGAAAGCGGCGCAGGTGACGGCATGATCCAAACCATTCCCCAACGCCGCATTGGCGAACCTTCAGAATTGGATGGTACACTGCTCTTGCTTGCGTCAAACAAGGCATCAGGCTTCATGACCGGCACAGTGATCACCGTAGATGGCGGACAGAGCTGGGGAGTTTAGTACCCATACCTGCGATCAAACTGCATGTAATAAGATTCCAGGCCCGGATACCCCTCATACCAAGGATAATAGGTACGCGCACGGAAGTTATAGCGTGTGTTGCCTTTGCGCGCGCCGGCACGCTTTGCTTTCTTGGAGTTTTTAGAATGCTTTTTCGCTTTCGATGATTTCTGCGCTGCAAACCCCGGGTTTGGCGCGGAAAAATATGTCGCTGTGAAGCCAATGACAGCGAGTGCAACAATGAGACTGCGCAGCATTTGAAAATCTCCTATTCCTGACGCGTCATAGCCGGTCAGTTTGTCCAAATGATGCTGCCCATTGAAATCACGCAGCATAAAATGCATTTCAGACAATTATTTGCACATTTTGCAAAATTATTGCTACCGTAAAAAGAAGATTCAAGCGTGACGGGTTTGGAGCCACAAGACACTCATCGGCATGAGACCCAGCATCCACGCACCGTTACTGGGAGAACAAAAATGCGTGCAAAATTCCAAACCATAACCTATTCAGTTTGCTTCTCAGCGCTGCTCGCCATTGCGGGTGTGAGCACAGCAAGCGAACCTGCACCTGATAAGGAAAGCCTGGAAAAAGCCTTCACTGTCAAAAAATATTCGCCCTATGCGGATAGAAATTTCCCAGACAAGATACTTTGGGGCGATACCCATCTCCACACAGCCCTGTCATTTGACGCAGGTTCATTTGGCAACCGTCTCAGCCCTGACGATGCATACAAGTTCGCCAAGGGGCATGAAGTTACATCATCAACGGGCTATAAGGCGCGTCTCTCGCGCCCGCTGGATTTTCTAGTGATTGCTGACCATTCCGACAATATGGGCCTCTTCACCCGGATATTTGAAGGCCACCCAGATATTGTTGGAGATGAAGAAGGCAAGCGGATTTACGACAAAATTCAAGCAGGCGGCAGAGAGGCCGTTGAGGCAACCGTTGAGTTGATTGATGCCTTCTCACGCGGCAAGGCCATCTCGCCAGCATTGCAGGTTCTCCCCGGTACCAAAGCTTTCAAGAACACGTGGGAAATTATCGTGGATGCGGCAGAGAAAGCAAATGACCCTGGCGACTTCACCGCATTCATTGGCTACGAATGGACGTCGCTTGTGGAAGGCGACAATCTGCACCGGGTGGTGATGTATCGCGACGGCGCCAATATGGCTCTGCAAACCGTGCCGTTCACTGCAGAGGGCGAAACCGGTAGCCGTGATCCAAAAGACTTGTGGAAATGGATGGAAGCCTATGAAGAGCGCACCGGTGGTGACGTGCTGGCAATCGCGCACAACGGAAACCTCTCCAACGGCATTATGTTCCCAATGACGGACAGTTTCACCGGAAAAGAAATCGACAAGGAGTATGTTGAGCAGCGCATTAAGTGGGAGCCGCTTTACGAAGCGACCCAGATCAAGGGTGATGGCGAAGCTCACCCAACCCTTTCGCCAGATGATGAATTCGCCGATTACGAAACCTGGGACAAGGGCAACCTCAACCTGAGCGAAGCAAAAACCGACGACATGCTGCAATATGAGTATGCGCGCTCGGCTCTAAAGCTCGGCCTGAAGGCGGAAGAAAAGCTTGGCACCAACCCTTATAAGTTTGGCATGATTGGCTCAACCGACAGCCATACTTCTTTGGCAACAGCTGCAGAAGACAACTTCTTTGGAAAGCATGCGGGCGCTGAACCTGATGTTGACCGGTTGGTGCATGTGGTTGCCCAGTTCGGCGAAAACAAGCTTGAAGGCTGGGAAATGACCGCATCTGGCCTTGCTGCGGTGTGGGCAAAGGAGAACACAAGACGCGCCATTTTCGATGCGATGGAGCGCAAAGAAACCTATGCCACCACAGGCCCGCGCATCGGCGTGCGCTTTTTCGGCGGCTGGGAATTCACCAAGGACGACATGCAAAACCGCAGCCCAGCCAATATTGG
>JBPCVX010000327.1:0-19830 GCA_051010095.1 Hyphomicrobiales bacterium | reverse complement strand
CACGCACTTCCGCTTGGGCGTGGGCCCATTCTCCTTTGTCGCGTTTGCCAGCATATGAGCTTTCAGCGGTAACATAAGGAATACCCAACTCTTCAGATAAAATAGGCCCAAGCCAATCAGGCGATTTGTAATAGGGGTGGTATGAGAACCAAATCTCAGGGCGTCTCATGGCGCCGTCGTTTATTGCATTTGTAATACGATCGCGCTCAGCGTTCGCCAGATCGCGCAAATTCTTCTCTTCTTCTCCGCCGGGTGCGCGCATATACGACCGAAACTCCGAGACCAGCACCACATCATGTGCACTTTGTGCCAGAGCCCTCATAAGCAAACGGGCAACCTGACGGTCTCCAGAAACGATCGGGTGCGTGGGGGGCTTCAATGGAGCGTAAAAGGCGATTTGCATCAGATTATGCACTCAATACGAGCGTAAACCGGATTAATGGGTGATGAGCACAATACCATATCCAAATTCACACCTTAAATTACTGCCGGTAACTAAAACTATCAGCAATTGATTGCATCATTAGGTGTTTTTTGGCTAGTGTCTTTCATCAATTGTGTGGGTTTATAAGAGTTGGGGACTTATGAGCCTTCATTGGGGAAATCGAAATAAACTTCGTTAGTTTACAGGGAGTGCACACATGAAACTAATTCGCTTAACAATCGCAACGCTTGCTGCCGCGTTTTTGGCAACAAACATTGCATCAGCGGATATGATGAAAGTTCGTATCGGAACAGAAGGGGCTTACCCTCCATTCAACTCATATGATGCTGACAAAAACCTCGTTGGCTTCGACATCGATATCGCAAAAGCACTTTGCGAGAAAATGAAAGCAGACTGCGAATTTGTCGCTCAGGATTGGGACGGCATTATTCCAGCACTTTTGGCAAATAAATATGATGCCATCATCGCTTCCATGTCGATCACTGAAGAGCGCATGAAGAAGGTCGACTTCACCGACAAGTATTACAACACACCTGCTCGTTTTGTTGCAGCTAAGGGTTCTGGCGTTAAAGACGTTAGCCCTGAAGCTCTTAAAGGCAAGGTCATCGGTGCACAGTCTTCAACGACCCACGCAACATATCTTGAGGATCTTTACAAAGATTCTGAAATCAAGCTCTACAAGACCCAGGACGAAGCCAATCTTGATCTCGTATCAGGGCGTGCTGATCTTGTTCTTGCGGATTCTATCGTTCTGCTTGAGTGGATGAAAAACAAAGATGGCGAATGCTGTGAATTTGTTGGTGAAGACATTCAGTCTGAGAAACATTTCGGCAAGGGCGCTGGCATTGCGGTGCGTAAAGAAGATGGCAAGTTGAAAGATGCCTTGAACAAGGCGCTGGCTGCAATTATCGAAGACGGCACGTATAAAAAGATCAACGAGAAATACTTCCCGTTCTCGATTTACTAATCGGGTAGCGTGAAAGGAAAGACGGAAATACGGCGGGTAGTGCAGACTTCCCGCCGTTATTTTTATATGGGGAAACTGGTTAGGGGCACATGAGCGAACTATTTGGCCTATTGGCTTGGGGAAGTGCCGGTTGGGGAGATGAGCTTGCTGCTGGCGCAGCAATGACGATTGCCCTGGCCTTATGCACTTTGCCGTTCGGGTTGTTGCTTGGGTTCGGACTTGCACTGGCACGTAATTCCGGCGTGAAAGAGCTGGTGACGGCTGGTGATATCTTCACAACGATTTTTCGCGGCCTGCCAGAGCTTCTTACCATTTTTATAATCTATTTCGGCCTGAGCATTCTGGTTGGAAAAGCATCCGTATGGCTCACCGGCGAGCCTTGGGACCTCAACCAGTTTGTCGCCGGTATGATCGCGCTTGGCATTGTGTTTGCTTCCTTTGCCAGCGAAACCATTATGAGTGCCATGAAGGCGATACCCGGGGGCCAGCGCGAAGCCGCACGGGCCTTGGGTATGAACAGCTTTCAAACTTGGGTCACTGTGACCATGCCGCAACTGATCCGCTACGCCCTGCCGGGCTTGTCGAACCTTTGGCTGGTCTTGCTCAAAGAAACAGCCCTGGTCTCGGTGATCGCGCTATCCGACCTACTGCGCATGACCAACATTGCCGTGGGCAATACCAAAGAGCCGTTTTTCTTCTATCTGGTCTGTTGTCTGATCTACCTGGGTTTTGCGCTTCTCTCGTCCATTTTTATTGGCGCTATTGAAAAATGGACCAATCGCGGCGAAGCCGCACGGGGGCCAGCATGAACGGTCTCGCCGATGCGCGCAAACCTCCTAAAATTGAAGTCGTCAGGCCGTGGGACTGGCAGCGTATCACCGGCGCTCTGTTGCTTGCATTCTATGCGCTGATTGCTTTCATTCTCATTCGCATGGTGGTGGTCGATTTCGATTCTGAATTCGTCGCGCGCTATCTTCCGCGCATGTTCAGCGGGCTCTGGGTCACAGCAAAGCTTGTAGTTATCTCAATCACGCTCGGCGCAATTATTGCCTTCCCCATGGCCTTAGCGCGCAACAGCAATAACTGGTTGTTACGCAAGTTTGCGTTTTTTTACATCTACTTCTTCCGCGGCACGCCGCTCCTGGCACAGGTCTTCCTGGTCTATTACGGCGCCGGGCAATTCCGCCCATTCCTAGTTGAATGGGGATTGTGGGGACTGTTCAGGGATGCTTATTTCTGTGCTCTTTTAACCTTTTCGCTGAACACTGCCGCCTATCAGGCGGAAATCTTGCGCGGCGCCATTACGGCTGTGCCGCGCGGGCAATGGGAAGCGGCACAAGCATTCGGTCTTTCCAAGTTTGCCACCTACTGGAAAGTCATCCTGCCACAAGCACTTATTTCGGCCCTGCGGCCTTTGGGTAATGAGATCATATTCATGATCAAGGGGTCGGCGGTGGCCTCGATCATCACGGTGTTTGACTTAATGGGCGAGACCCGGTTGGCCTATTCCCGGTCCTTCGATTTCCAGGTCTATCTGTGGGCCGCGTGCATGTATCTCGCAATTGTTGAAGTTTTGCGCAGAGTGTGGGATGTGTTCGAAAAACGTCTCACGAGACACCTGGAAAGATCACCAAAGTAGGGAAATTTTATGCCCCAGAATTACGATGCAATCATCATTGGCGCCGGCGTCATCGGTGCTGCAATTGCTCTTGAATTGACCCGCAAAGGCAAGAAAACACTGAACGTGGATATGCTGCCTGCGGCTGGTTACGGCTCAACTTCTGCCTCGTGCGCCATCATTCGAACTCATTATTCCACTTTGGCCGGCACAGCACTTGCCTATGAAGGCTATTTCTACTGGAAAAAGTGGGAAGAATGGCTGGGTGTGAAGGATGAACGTGGGCTGGCAGAGTTTCGTGAAACCGGATGCGTGGTCATGAAAACCGAAGCCAATGGCTATCTTGAGAAAATCATGGGCTTCATGGATGCGCTCAATATTCCCTATGAAAATTGGAATTTGGCAACGCTTAAAGAGCGCATGCCACACTTTGACACCCACAAATTTGCACCTGCCAAACGTCCCGATATGGAGGGTTTCGGCGAACCGGAAGGAAAAGGCGAAGTTGAAGGTGCGGTGTTTTTCCCATGCGCGGGCTACGTAACCGATCCCGCCCTTTCAGCACAAAACGAACAACGGGCTGCTGAAGAAAATGGTGGGGAATTTTTGTTCAACAAACGGGTTGCCGAAATTCGCAAAAACACAGATGGGCGGGTCGCTGGCATTACCCTGGATGACGGCACTGAAATTGACGCACCTGTGGTCGTAAATGTGGCCGGTCCTCACTCGTACAAAGTCAATGAAATGGCCGGTGCCACTGCCGATATGACGATTTCGACCAAAGCGCTCAAGCAAGAGGTTGTGCATGTGCCAGCCCCAGTTGAGAATTATGATGAGGTGGGCATGGTCACCTCTGACAGCGATATTTCATGCTATACGCGCCCGGAAAAAGGCAATTTCCTGCTTGTTGGGTCAGAAGATCCAGAATGCGATCCGCGCGAATGGGTTGATCCAGACAGCTATGACGATAATTTTTCCGAACAATGGCGCATTCAAGCACTTCGTGCAGCGCAACGCGTTCCAAGTCTAGGCATCCCATCAGCCATGCGTGGCGTGGTGAGCCTTTATGACGTCACCGATGATTGGATTCCGATTTACGATTGCTCCAGCGTACCGGGGTTTTATATGGCAATCGGCTCAAGCGGCAATCAGTACAAGAATGCACCGATTGCAGGTGCAATGATGGCCCATTTGATAGAAAAGGTTGAATCCGGCCACGATCATGATAATGATCCGCTACATTTCACAGGCCCACATACTGGGTGCGATATTGATATCGGGTTTTTCTCACGCAAGCGTAAGATAAATCCAGAAAGTTCATTTTCAGTACTTGGCTAAAACACATTTTTAGAGGACTTCATGCTCAAGGAATTTAAGGAATTCGCCATGAAGGGCAATATGCTCGACATGGCAGTAGGTATTGTATTGGGTGCTGCATTTGGCACGATCGTCAAATCTTTGGTGGACGATATTTTCATGCCGATCATCGGCTATTTCATGGGTGGTGTGGACTTCACCAACATTTTCATCACCCTTGGCGATGGCAAGTTCGATACCTTAAAGGCGGCTCAAGACGCGGGCGCGGCAACGGTGAACATTGGTCTGTTCATTAACTCTGTGATTGCGTTCATTATCGTTGCCTGGATTTTGTTCATGGTCGTTAAAGGCATGAACGCTGCCCGCAAGGCAGAAGAGGAAGCAGCCGAAGACGAAGGGCCATCTGAAGAAATCGCCCTTCTTACCGAAATCCGCGATCTGTTAAAGAAGTAAAGCCCCTATCCAGTTGCGGTGCGCAGGGTGAACGGTAATTCCACCACGCGCGCCGCACGCACGCCCACCTCTGTATCAACATCAATACTTGACCCCGGTCTTGAATGGGTAATCTTAACCATGGCAAATCCAATATTCTTTTCAAGTCGCGGGCTATAAACTGCTGATCGCACCTCACCTATACGCTGATCTTCAGCATGGGCGGGCCACCATTCGCCGTTCACACCGGGTAGCGGATCTCCAGCAATTTCAACCCCAACCAACTTTCGCTCTACGCCCTCTTGAGCAATCTTTCTCAAAGCATCCTTGCCGACAAAGTCTGCATCCATCTCAAGATCAACAAGGCGTTCAAGGCCAATGTGAAATGGGTTGTCTTCAGCGCCGAAATCAGCAGCATAAGACGTAATGCCCCCTTCGATGCGGCGGATCGTTGAAGGCGTTCCGGGCGCAATATTGAAGGGCTTGCCCGCCTCCATAATACGCTCCCATAACTCCTCGCCACGTGATCCATCGCGCAAATAAAGCTCGTAGCCGCGCTCAGACGACCATCCTGTGCGCGAAATTACCAACGGAATGCCATCGAGATCGGTTTCAATGTTCCAGTAATATTTGAGATCCCAGATATCTTTGCCGAACAGCACTTCCATAACGTCTATGGATTTCGGCCCCTGCAATTGCAATGGGCTCACATCGGGTTCGCAAATCTGCACGTTCATGCCTGAGTTGTAGGCAAGTCCCTGCGCCCAATAAATCATGTCACTATCAGAAAGCGACAACCAAAAGTGGTCTTCAGCGAGACGCAACAATACCGGATCGTTGATGCAACCGCCTTCCGCATTGGTCATCAGAATATATTTGCACTGATTAACCGCACATTTGGAAAGGTTGCGCGGGGTCAATAATTGGGTAAATTTGGCCGCGTCGGGGCCAGTAATTTCCACCTGGCGCTGCACCGACACATCCCAAAGTGTGCAATGGTTTACCAGGCTCCAGAAATCTGCCTGCGGGCTTTCATACCACAGTGGCATCCACATATGATTATAGACGGTATATCCCTTACATCCCCACCGTTCCGTGGCGTTGAAATAAGGTGATTTGCGCACCCGCGTTGCAAACGAAGTGTAAGGTAGACCTGATCTTACTTCTGCCAAGTGTCTTCTCCCAAAAAACAGTTGACCACTGCCAACAATCCGCATTCTATGCGGAAGTTAAATTTGATTAGGCAATAGCGAAAATGTTGAACGATCCCGCGCCTATAAGCGACCCCAACACAGTCTTTAACGCCCTCAAAAACGATGTGCGCGATGAACCAGAAAGCGGAATCGTTCACATTGCTAATTATGTGTGGGCAAAGAACGAGCCTGTCATCCCCATGTGGGTTGGCGAGGGAAGCGCACCAACGCCAGATTTCATTGGCAAAGCGGCAATGGACAGTCTGGCCCGCGGGGAAACCTATTACACCTTTCAACGCGGCATTCCGCAGTTGCGCGAAGCCTTGGCGCGCTATCATCAACGCCATTACCACAAACCCTTCGACATGGAGAATTTCTGCGTCACGATCGGCGGTATGCACGGCATTCAAACGGCATTACAAGCCATCGCGCCGGCTGGATCTGAAGTTATTATTCCAAGCCCCGGCTGGCCAAATTATGCAGCGCCCATTCGCATGGCCCAAATTTCTCCAGTTGAAGTGCCAATGGATTTTTCCCATGGGGAATGGAAACTTGATTTGGACAAATTGTTTGCAGCAAAGACTGACAAAACCGTCGCCATTGCCGTTAATTCACCATCAAATCCAGTAGGTTCAATCTTTAAAGATGACGAGCTCATCGCCATTCGCGATTTTGCACGGATGCATGGGTTGTGGATCATTGCTGATGATGTGTATGGCCGATTTTATTACCCACGCTCTGGTGAAACGGGTCTTATTGCGCCCTCCCTCCAGACCCATTGTGATTCTGAAGAGCAGGTAATCTTCGTCAATACATTCTCCAAGAACTGGGCCATGACGGGCTGGCGCTTGGGATGGATGCAGGCACCACGCGCCATAGGGCAACAGCTTGAGAGCCTTATTCAATACAGCGTCTCCGGTGTGCCTTCATTCTTGCAACCCGCCGGCGTAGCTGCGCTGGATGAAGGCGAAGCCTTTGTAGAAACACAGATAGCACACTGCAAAACCGGACTAGACATTGTGCTTGAGAATATTGGGCGCAGAAATGACATCATTTACCAACGTCCAGAAGGATCATTCTACTTCTTCTTTAGCGTTGATGGCATCGAAGATTCCGCAACCCAAGTCAAAACCTGGATTGACGAAATTGGCGTTGGGCTTGCGCCAGGTACGGCATTTGGGCCGGGCGGCGAAAATTGGTTTAGGTTGTGTTTTGCGGGCTCTCACG
This sequence comes from Hyphomicrobiales bacterium, assembly GCA_051010095.1. Classification (GTDB taxonomy): domain Bacteria; phylum Pseudomonadota; class Alphaproteobacteria; order Rhizobiales; family CAJQND01; genus CAJQND01. The sequence continues at coordinate 12,631 of JBPCVX010000327.1, read as the reverse complement.
AAAACATTCGTGAGGCAACTGAACGCTTAAATGGATGGCTGGACAAACGTTAAGCTATCTTTTGTCTAATAGCGCAAACATGCGTATTTTCTGCTAGTCTGTTGGCGGGGATAACCAAGCTGGGCGCCATATGCTGACCAGTTTTACAATTATTGGTGTTGCACTCGCTTATCTGGGTGTGCTGTTTGCGGTCGCAAGCTATGGCGATCGCATGGCGCGCCAACGCGGGCGCATGCCAGGTCGTCCGCTCATCTACACTCTCTCTTTTGGTGTGTATTGTACATCCTGGACATTCTTCGGATCAGTTGGGTTATCAGCACAATCAGGGCTGGATTTTCTGCCGATTTACATCGGCCCGATCTTGATGATCGCGATTGGTTGGCCACTCATTCAGCGCATCATACTGCTGGCAAAAAAACACAATATTACATCCATTGCCGACTTTATCGCTGCACGCTACGGCAAGAGCCAACGGCTCGCGGCAACGGTTGCGGTGATCGCGGTCATTGGCACAATTCCCTATATCGCGCTGCAACTGAAGGCCACAACCTCTTCACTGGAAGCGATGCTGCAAACACCGCAAACGGGCGTTGGCCTTTCGCCATTCACACCAATAAGTGTTGATCTTGCAATGGTGGTTGCCATCGTCATGGCGGCATTCACCATTCTTTTCGGCACCCGACATATTGATGCGACTGAGCACCAAGACGGATTGATGGCCGCCGTTGCGATGGAATCATTGGTAAAGCTGGGCGCTTTTCTCGTCGCGGGTCTGTTTGTTACTTACTCAATTTTTGGCGGTTTTGGGGGTATTATAGATACAATTTCTGAACGGCCAGATATTGCACAATTGTTCACAGGTGGGTTTGATGGTGGTCGTTGGTTCACGATGACCTTCCTCTCAATGGTTGCGATCATTCTGTTGCCCCGCCAGTTTCATGTGGCCGTTGTGGAAAACGATGATGTGAACCATTTGCGCACCACCCGCTGGGCTTTTCCACTCTATCTCATTGCGATCAACTTGTTCGTTGTACCCATCGCTGTTGCTGGATTGGTCGTGTTTCAACCAGGGACAGTGGATGCGGATACTTTTGTGCTGGCCTTGCCCGTGGCAGCAGACCAAAAAACAATCAGCCTCATTATTTTCCTAGGCGGCTTGTCTGCAGCAACCGCGATGGTGATTGTTGCCACCATGGCGTTGTCGATCATGGTGTGTAACGACCTCATAATTCCCGTTATTTTGCGCAACCGGCTGGAAAGCGACACGCACAAGGACATGGGCCGCTTGTTGCTGTTGATCCGGCGTAGCGCAATCTTTGCCATACTGGTTCTCGCCTATAGTTATTATCGCATGGTGGGTGACAATGCAGCACTTGCGCAAACAGGCCTCTTGTCGTTTGCGGCAATTGCGCAATTTGCGCCTGCATTTTTTGGCGGGTTGTTTTGGCGCAGGGCGACCGCACGTGGCGCAATGGCTGGTATTGTGTGTGGCTTCTTTGTCTGGGTGTACACGCTGCTGCTACCTTCTTTTATCGATGCAGGGTGGTTATCTGCTGCACTGCTGAACGATGGTCCTTTTGGACTGGGACTAATGCGGCCGCGTATGCTGTTTGGTCTGCAGTTCGACCCGCTAACCCATGGCGTTATCTGGTCGATGGTGGCAAACATTTCCGCTTATGTCGCCTTTTCCTTGCTCTCGCAACCAAGCCCAATTGAACGCTTACAAGCCTCCAGTTTTGCGGGCTTTGATGTGAGTGCAGCCGGACCAAGTTTTGGCTTGTGGCGCACGACAATTTCTGTTGGCCAACTCAAATCGACCGTTTCACGCTATCTTGGTGAGCGGCGCACGGAGCGCTCATTTGCAGAATATGCGCAAAGTCGTTCATTAGAGATCCCCGACGATGAAGAAGCGGATATCCGGCTTCTCAGGTTCGCTGAGCATTTGCTGGCATCCGCCGTTGGCGCGGCCTCATCGCGATTGGTGTTGGCATTGTTGCTCGAACGCCACAGTTTTAACCCGCGCAGCGCAATGAAGCTGTTGGATGATGCATCCGCCGCAATCCAATATAACCGCGATCTTTTACAATCAGCCATCGATCACGTCCGTCAAGGTATTGCAGTTTTCGACAAGGATTTAAATTTGATCTGTTGGAACCAACAGTTCAGGCCACTTTTAGATCTGCCCCCTGACCTGGGCCGTGTTGGTGTGCCGATTCGTGAAATCGTACACGCAGTGACCACAAATACCGGCCTGAAAGTAGATGCCACTTCGCAACAAGTGGAAGAGCGTATCGAAAAACTGATCGTTTCTATGGCACCGTTTCAGGAGCGTTTTGTAGACCCAGATACATATGTTGAGGTGCGTTCAAATGCACTGCCAGATGGCGGCGTCGTGGTCACGTTCACTGATATAACGGACCGGGTGCAAGCGGCGGAAGAACTAAAGCGGGCAAACGAAAATCTCGAGCGCCGGGTGGAGGAACGCACCGCGGAGCTCACAAAACTCAATACAGCATTGGCCCTGGCAAAAGCTGAGGCAGACGCAGCTAATCTTGGCAAAACACGCTTCATCGCGAGCGCCAGCCACGACATCTTACAACCACTCAATGCAGCACGTCTTTACACCACCAGTTTAGTAGAATCCGACCACACCAGCGAGAAGCAACACGAACTTGCGGGGAACGTCGATGCATCACTTGCAGGTGTGGAAGACATTCTCTCAGCGCTTCTTGATATCTCCAGACTTGATGCAGGTGCCTTTAAGATCGAACGCAGCGCTTTCAGGCTAGATGAGCTATTTTCATCGCTAGAAACGGAATATAGCGCAGTCGCAAAAGAAAAAAATGTTGAATTCAGGGTCGTTAACTCCACGGCGACCGTCTATTCAGACAGGCGGCTGGTGCGGCGTGTGGTGCAAAACCTGCTTTCCAACGCGATCAAGTACGCCCAAAAAGGTAAAGTGTTACTGGGAGCAAGGCATCGAAATGGTTCGGTAAATATCGAGGTTCACGATACGGGACCGGGATTGAGCGAAGCGGATAAGAAGACCATATTTATGGAGTTCAAGCGGCTCGATACCGCACCCTCTACAGAGCACGGATTGGGACTTGGTCTGTCAATCGTAGACCGTATCGTGAAAACGCTTGAGCATGAGCTGACACTCAAATCAACTCCTGGCGCAGGGTCCACATTCTCCATAAACCTGCCTGTCACAGACGCAATCGCGTTGTCTGACGAAACGCCACGGCAAAGGCAAAGGCGTTCAAGTGATTTACGCGGAATGCGCATTCTATGCATCGATAACGAACCGCAAATTCTTGATGGAATGAGCTCTCTCCTGGGTGGCTGGGGATGTGTGGTACACACCGCGAGCGATCGCGATGCCGCAAAACTTGCTGTTGAAAAGGGCGTCGATATGCTGCTCGCCGATTATCATCTCAATGACACAAACGGTCTTGATCTTATTGATGAGTTACGCGCGGCGTCTAACAGTGAGTTACCGGCTATCCTAATTACCGCGGATCAATCAACAGAGATTCGCGAAGATGCCGAGCGGCGGAATATTTCCTATATGTCGAAGCCGGTAAAACCTGCATCTCTGCGCGCGATTATTTCACGCGCAATCGTCCAAAGGGTCGCCGCAGAGTAATCCGCTAGGCGGGTTGATCACCCCATTGCTCACCATCGATGCGCCCAGCGGCAATGACGGCTTGCGTGCGGCTCTCCACATTAAGTTTCTGCAAAATCGCTGAAACGTGCGCCTTCACAGTTGCTTCTGAAACGCTAAGCTCATAAGCGATTTGCTTGTTTAAAAGGCCCTCGCGCAGCATCATTAAAACCCGCAATTGCTGCGGTGTAAGTGTTGCGAAGCGTTGAACCAACTGAGTAACTTCATCATCATCTTCCGAGGTGAGGTCAATATTTTCAGGAACCCAAACGCCGCCATTTAAAACTTCTTGAACCGCGGCACGCATTTCCTCCACAGGTGTAGATTTTGGAATAAACCCAGATGCTCCAAAGCCCATCGCCCGGCGGATTACTGCTGGCTCTTCATTAGCAGAAACCACAATCACTGGAATATCAGCATACTGCGCACGCAAGAACGACAATCCGGAGAACCCTTGCACACCGGGCATTTTTAAATCCAGAAGAACTAAATCAGGCGCCATTCCATCGCCCAGAATGGTCTCCACTTCGTTCAGCGATCCCACGGTGTCAAACTCAATGTCTTCATACAAATTCGACAGAGTTTGTTTCAAAGCATCACGAAAAAGCGGATGGTCATCTGCTATAAGTAGCTTGTAGCCAGCCATTAAATGTCCCCAAGAATATTCTCGCAAGCGCGCGCCTCACCCAAAATGCGTGCTCGCCTTTGCTTTTGTAGCATATTTGATAGGAGAAAAGGGACTTTGCCAAGCCCTTGATGGTGAATAACTATCGAAGCTCCGTCATGGCGTTTTGCATGGCAACGATGAGCTGATCGCGTGATCTGGCCATCTCTTGCACATCTTTCCCATGAGCAGCCTGCGCCAAGCCGGCAACAAGCATTGCCGCGACACCTTCATTGATCTCAGGTGTTCCCATATCTTCCCACCAGCGATGGAAGCTTGGGCCATACCGCTTGCAAAACTCTTCCATACCGCCAGGGCCCGCCGCCAGATTGAACAACATGTGCGGCCCCATAGCGGCCCAGCGCAATCCTGGGCCAGCCCAAACCGCCTTGTCGACATCCTCAACAGTTGCAACACCTTCCGCAACAAGATGGATTGCCTCACGCCAAAGTGCAGCCTGTAGGCGGTTTGAAACGTGGCCCGGCACTTCTTTGTTCACACGGATAGTGGTTTTTCCAACTTCTTCATAAAACGTGTCGGCTTGCTCCAGCACACCATCCGCCGTGCGCTCATTGCCCATGACTTCAACGAGAGGAATGAGATGCGGCGGGTTAAATGGATGACCAAGCACAAAGCGGGAGGGATCTTTCCACCCTGCCTGCATTTCCGTAAGCGTTAAACCTGACGCAGACGAAGAGACAATGGCATTGGGCTGAAGATGCGGTTCAAACTCGGCGTATATAGCGTGTTTGATTTCAATCTTCTCCGGCACACTCTCTTGCACAAACTGGGCCTCGCGCACTGCCGACCCTGCGTCTGCGTGAAACGTAATCGCATCAGGATTACCGTTGGCCGTCAGGCCAAGTGCGTCAAGAACGGGCCAGGCGTTGGCCACATAGTCACGTACTTTGGTTTCACCATTATCTGCTGGTTCAAACACATCCACTTGTTTGCCAGCTGCCAAGAACAGAGCAGCCCAACTTGCGCCGATCACACCAGCACCAATGATCGCAGTTTTATCCATCTGAGGCATATGCTCTCTCCGAATTACGGTTGAATTGGGGATGCGGCAGTCATACCGCCATCAATTGTGAAAATCTGGCCCGTCGCAAACTGGGCATCATCGCTTGCAAGCCATACGGCCATGGACGCAATATCCGCAGGCTCTCCGAAACGACCCGCGGGATGGCGTTTAAGCGCATCATGCATTGCGGCTTGCGGATCTTCGGCTTGATCAAATGCGGCATCGGCCATGTCAGTCATAATCCAGCCTGGTGCTATGGCGTTGCATCTGACATGCGGGCCGTGATCAACCGCAATCGAGCGGGTAAGCCCATGCACAAACGCTTTTGAAGCATTATAAATGGCCATAGAAGGATCTGCATGAAGCGCGGAAATAGAACCTATATTGATGATTGATCCACCTTCACTCATTGCTGGAATAAACGCACGGCAGCTAAGAAAGACCCCTTTGGCATTCGCGCCCATAAGCCTTTCCCAGTCTTCGTCGCTTGTCTCAGTGACAGATTTCTCTATCTGAACGCCAGCATTGTTCACCAGAATATCGATGCGGCCGTGAGCGTTTAGCGTGTTATCACGCAAAGCTTCTACATCTGCTCTATTGCCCATGTCGCATTGCTGCCAACCCACAGCGTCCGGCAAATCGTCTGGCCGCCCGCCTCGCCCGCAGGTAAAAACGGATGCCCCTTCGCGCAGAAACGCATCAACAATGCCACGGCCAATGCCTTGGCGACCGCCCGTAACAACAGCCTTTTTGCCGACAAGTTTGGACATTAGCCAGCGACCATCATAGGCCCATCGGAGGTGTGAGTGCTGATCTTTGAAAAACTCATTTCACGGCTCACTAGAATTTCACCATATCCCCGCCCTTGAGCGCCAAACGCTCGCGTGCTTGCGTGGGGGTTGCCACTTCAAGTCCCAAATTTTCCACAATGCTGCGGATTTTGCGCACTTGCTCGGCATTCGATTTGGCCAATTCGCCTTTGCCGATATAAAGGCTGTCTTCCAAGCCCACGCGCAAATTTCCGCCGAGCATGGCGGCTTGGGTCGCAAATGACATTTGATGACGACCAGCCGCCAAGACCGACCATTCATAACTGTCGCCAAAGAGTTTTTGAGCCGTTTCATGCAAGTGATGCATGTGCCCAAGGTCAGCGCCCATACCTCCCATAATGCCAAAAACCATTTGAATAAAGAATGGTGGCTTCACCATGCCTTTATCGACGAAATAGGCCAGATTGTAGAGGTGGCCCAGATCGTAACACTCAAACTCAAACTTAGTGCCCTGCTCCTCACCAAGAGTTTTCAGCACATACTCAATGCTGGCAAACGTGTTGGGGAAAATAAAATCCTTGGTCATTTCCAGGAATTCCGGCTCCCAAGAATGCTTCCAATCTGAGTATTTTTCCAGCAGCGGGAAAATTCCGAAATTCATCGAGCCCATATTGAGCGACGCCATTTCCGGACTTGTGGCGACTGCAGCCTCCAGGCGCTCATCAATGGTCATACCAAGACCGCCACCGGTTGAAACGTTTACCACCGCATCCGTGGATTGTTTGATGACTGGGAGAAACTGCATAAACGTTTCAGGACGCCGATCAGGTTTGCCGGTTTCGGGGTCACGCGCATGTAAGTGGATGATGGATGCACCCGCTTCTGCTGCCTCAATGGCGGCTTTTGAAATTTCCGCAGGCGTGACCGGCAGATAGGGCGACATTGTCGGGGTGTGAATACCGCCAGTGGCGGCGCAAGTAATAATGACCGGCTTAGACATAATTTTTATAACCTCATTTGCTGAACTTGAGCGGAAAGACCACCATCAATAACCCATAGCTGACCAGAGGCATAGCGGGCCTCGTCTGAGGCCAGCCAATTGACGAGGTTGGCAATATCTTCCGGCGTTCCATAAGTGCGTGTGGGGTGCACATCGCGCACCGCTTGTTTGAGGGTTTCGATTGTGCCGCCGCCCCCACCAGAACCCTCACCGGTAAAGAAGCTCTGCAACATTGGTGTATCCACATAACCTGGGCATATCGCGTTGACCCTAATGCCTTCTGGCCCATGATCGCACGCCATGGCACGCGTGAGCGCGTGCACCGCCCCCTTGCTGGCGCAATAAGCGGCAAGGCCCGGATCTGCAATAAATCCATCATAAGAGCCAAAATTTATGACACTCGCGCCTTCCGATTTACGCAAAAGCGGAAGTGCGCATTTAGACGTGAGAAACATTCCCGTGACATTCACTGCGAAGGTCCGGTTCCACTCCTCCAACGATGTGTCTTCAATGGTTTTCTCAATCTCGATGCCCGCCGCATTCACCAGAATATCAAGCTTGCCCCAACGCTTGCTCAAATCTTCAAACGCGCTTTGCACAACCGCTTCGTCAGTGACGTCATATTTAATGCCATGAACGCTCTCGAGCGCATCACCAGGGATGGTTAAATCGGCAGATATTACATCTGCTCCTTCGCGCGCGAAGCGCGCGCAAATGGCGGCGCCAATGCCACCTGCCCCACCAGTAACAAAGGCCGTTTTTCCCTCTAACACGCCCATTACGCTACTGCCTTCTTGTAGGCATCAAGCACCAGTCCATGGAAGTGATGCACGGCATGCTCTGATTTGCCAGATCCATTGGGATCATACACAATGCGCCCTTGTGAAAATGCCGGTGTATTCATACCCCGCTGCACGCTCTCAACAAGGTTGATGTCTTCGACCTGCAATACCTCATCAATATATTTGATGGAATCGCGTTCAGCCTCAATCGGCTCTTTATCTTCAAGGAAAAAATCATAGGTTTCCAGAGTGCGATCTGGTCCAATAGGTATAATATTCAGCACAATGAAATTGCCTCTGCCTGGATAACGCATGAGACAGGTGTTGGGCCATAACCACCACACCGCATGATCTTTCACCGTGGCATGCTCCACGGCATATGCGGTGTTTGCGCTCTTTCCCGCTTCCGCCATGTGGCTTGAATAAATACCGTGGGTGGTCACTTTATAGGTGTCCATGTCTACCAGGGTGCAAAAATCTTTGTGGGCGGTTGGGCAATGATAACATTCAAGGAAATTGTCGATCACATTCTTCCAGTTCGACTTGATGTCATATGTGAGCCGGTGCGCGAATGTGAGCTTTGCAAGGTCAGGCGCCCAATATTCAATCTCGGTACCAAGTTCACCCGACTGTTCCGCCAGCGGTGAGGCATTTGGATCAAGGTTCACGAATACGAGTGAACAAAACTCCTCCACCTGCACTTGATCAAGGCACACATCACTGGTTGAGAATTCTGCCAGGTTTTCTGTCTCAGGTGCGCGGCGCAACTGACCGGTGAGGTCATACATCCAGGCATGGTAGGGGCACAGAATTTTGTTAGTGTGACCTTCACCGCCAAGCAATTCATGCGCACGGTGCTTGCACACATTGTAAAATGCTCGAAGCGCCCCATCATTATCGCGCACAATGCAAATAGGCTGACCGGCAACATCAATCGTTACATATGCCCCTGCCTCACGCAGCTTTTCTGCATGACACACCCATTGCCAACTGCGTTTGAACACGGCATCGCGTTCAATTTCCATCCAGTTTTCATCTGTATAGGCCTCAGCCTTCAGGGAGTAAGACTTGGATGGATCAGGATTAAACCCTTGGGATATCCGGGCAAAATCATCGCGAGATGGGTGTAAGGTCATAGTGATCACTCCGATTGCTTAAGTGGAGGAAAGCGGGTTTTCTCGGCAGCGACCGTCCAATCCATGTGGTTTCGCACATATTCTTGAGCGGCGTCGCGTGGCGGATTGTAATCCCATGAGGTGAGTGTGCCATTTTCCATCGCATCATAAATGGCGCGGCGCTGCTTCTGGGTGGCGATAACATCTGAACGAATGGACGCGCTGTCCCAGCGTTCCTTGGCTTCTTCTCGAAAAGCGCGGGCAACATTTCCATGCGCTTCATCTTCGGCCAGATTATGCAACTCGTCTGGATCATTCTCCAGATCAAACAACATGTGTGGATCACCCTCGCAGGTAATGTACTTATAGTTGCCGCGGCGAATCATGAACACGGGATTGCCCGTCATCTCTGCGCAATATTCACCAATGGCTTCGTCGACATCATCTTCACCACCGCTGGCCAGCGGATAGAGCGAGCGCCCATCAACAGGTTGCCCAAGCGTGGGTGTTTCGCGGCCATCCTGGCCCGCAATCTCAATCACGGTCGGAAGAATATCAACCAGCGAGCAGGCATTGCCCACTTCACTTTGTTCAATGCCAGGCCCGGCCATAATGAGGGGCACGCGCGCTGAGTGTTCAAAGAAGTTCATTTTATACCACAGCCCACGCTCACCCAGCATGTCGCCATGGTCTGCTGTTACGATCACAATAGTATCGTCGCGCAATTCGGCCTCTTCGAGCGTTTGCACAAGTTCGCCAACCTTGCTGTCGAAATATGATGTGTTTGCGTAATAGGCATGGCGCGCATTGCGCACTTCGTCGTCGGTCACCTCAACAACGCTTGCCTCGATACCATCCATAAGGCGTTGCGAGAACGGATCTTGCTGATCGCGGTTCAGCACATGGGTCGGCATGTCGATCTCATCGGACTTGTAAAGGTTCCACCATTCAGGCCGTGCTACATAAGGATCATGGGGGTGGATGAAGCTCGCAACCATGCAAAACGGCGTATCATCATTGCGCGCATAGTCGAAAATCCTGCGCTTGGCGGCAAACGCCACCTCTTCATCATAATCGAGCTGAAAGGTCGCCATGCCCATGCCTGCTTCGCGCACGGAATCCATGTTGTGATACCACTTGTCGATACGCTCATCGGGCAATTCCCAATCAGGCGTCCATGCATAATCTGATGGATATACATCTGTTGTGATGCGCTCTTCAAAGCCGTGCAATTGATCTGGGCCAACAAAATGCATCTTGCCAGATAAGCTGGTGCGATAGCCCATCATGCGCAGATAGTGCGCGAATGTTGGAATGGATGAGGGAAACTCGCTGGCATTGTCGTAAGCGGCAATACGGGTGACCAATTGCCCGGCCATAAAGCTAAAACGCGATGGCGCGCACAGTGGCGCATTGCAGTAGGCTGCATCAAAGCGGGCACCTTGTGCTGCAAGCGCACTCATATGCGGTGTTTTCACCAACGGGTGGCCATAGGCGCCAGTAAATTGCGGCGCCAACTGGTCCGCCATAATCAGCAAAATATTTGGTGCTTTGGTCATGAAATCATCCTCTGGAAGCGGCACTTTTTTAAGATTTTGCCAGCTTTAGGGTGTGAGCGCCTGTCAAAAAAGCTACCAATCGGCACTCAAATACGACTGATGTTTTTCGCCATATTATATGCAATAATCGCTATATGGCGAACCACTCCGCAACCTGCACCATTGCCATGTTGTTGCTTCCTGGCTTCAACAGCATGGCAACCCATGCCTTTATCGACCCCTTCAGGGCAGCCAACTACTTGCGCGGCCACGCGATTTATCAGTGGAATTTTGTATCTCTTGATGATGAACCAGCGCCTGCAAGCAATGGCTTGAGTATGGTGTGCGATGTGTCTATCACTGATTATGAGGAACACCCGGATTTCCTGGTGGTCAACGCAAGCTGGACACCTGAAAATTTCCAACAACGTGGGCTACAGGCCAAGCTGCGCAAACTCGCCCGCACGGGCACCATTATGTGTGGCCTGGACACGGGCGCTTTCGTGTTGGCACAAGCTGGCCTCATGAAAGATCATCGCGCTGCAATGCATTATGAGCACGTAGCAGCTTTTCGTGAGCTTTATCCATATAGCCCCGTGGAAGATGATTTGTTTGTGATGGATGGCGACCGGCTCACCTGTTGTGGCGGCATGGCGGCAGCCGACATGGCGCTGGAAATCATTCACCGCCAGCAAGGGCTGGAACTGGCCAACGGGGCAGCACGCTACATTTTTCACGATAGATTGCGACCAGGCCATGAAGGCCAGCTACCCCAAAAAAGCGAACCCATCGGCTATACAGCGCCCACCCTTGTACGCAACGCGATCATGGAGATGGAGCGCCATTTGGAACAACCAAAATCTATTGCTGAGATTGCTGCAGGCCTAAACAGTTCACAGCGCCAGCTTGAACGGCTGTTCCGCGTCCACACCGGCACATCACCTGTACGTTTTTATATTGATGCGCGTCTCGACCGGGCGCGCGGACTGGTGACGCAAACCGATCTTTCTGTCGCCGAAGTGGCTGCGGCGTGCGGGTTTGGCACAGCGGTGCATTTCACCCGCGCGTATAAAAAGCGTTTTGGCGCAACACCCAGCCGTGACCGCGTGGAAGGTCGGGTGCCGTTCCAGTTTCGCTCATATCCAAGCCATGCGGGTTTTTAACCCTGGTGCTCAGGCAACAGCTCTGTTGGATGTTGCAGCACGACGATCATTTATAACGGTGATGCGGTTCATGCACCGATAAGCGGGCAAATAGTCTGCCACCGCATAATGCTGGGTACAGCGATTATCCCACATTGCAACCGAGCCGGTGCGCCACTGAAAGCGCACTTGATGTTCGGGACTATTGATGTGATCGAGCAAGTAGTTCAACAACCGCCTGCTCTCGCGCGCTGTCTGGCCCACAATATGCACGGTGAAACCTTCGTTTACATAAAGAAATTTGCGCCCCGTGACCGGGTGAGTTTGCACCACCGGATGAATAGCACAACCGAACCGAACCATGGCGTCAGTGAGGCGCGTACCAACTGTTTCATCCAATGTGAAATTGTTCCGAAAATCACCCATATCATAAACAGCGGTAAGCCCGTTCAGCTGATCCTTCATCGCATCGGGCAGCGCATCATAGGCTGCATACATGCTCGCCCAAAGTGTATCACCCCCGGTCTCAGGCACATCGCGCGCCACAAGAATGGAGGCGAAGGGCGGGTCTTCCTTGAAGGTGAGGTCCGTATGCCAACCATCTGTGTCAGGCGGGTTGCTAGCATCATTGGCCAACATTACGATGCGTTCAAAACCTGGCACATGGGCATATACCGGGTGGGGCGCATCAAGCTCTCCAAAACTCTGGGCGAACTCCAAGTGACGTTGCGGCGATATTTCTTGATCACGGAAGAAAATCACCTGGTGCTTCAACAATGCCTGATAAAGAGCATCGCCATCACCCGGCTTGAGCATGGACTCTATTCGGCAAAAATACACGAGAAGTAGAGTGTATTCAGCGCACGAGGTGGAGAAGCTTGGATGGCATTCCTGGAGGGCGCGGGTAAAGCCTTCGGAAATTCAACTCG
>JBPCVX010000326.1:0-3358 GCA_051010095.1 Hyphomicrobiales bacterium | reverse complement strand
ACCGTTCTTGCCGTATTGCATCTACACAGGTTTCCGCCATTTCGGCTGGTTCCAGCATTCCGTCGATTGCCGCGACCGAGTCTTCCAGGCCTCGGGTCATCTCGGATCGAACAGCCCGCGGACAAAGAACGGTTACCCGAATGCCCTGATCTTGATACGTCAACGCCAACCATTCAGCCAAACCAACAGCCGCGTGCTTACTAACGCCGTAAGGCGCGGCTCCAATTTGATTCAATAGACCAGCAGCCGACGCGGTATTCAAAAGGTAACCACCGCCGCGCGCAATCATCCGGGGAATTACGTGTCGTGCCGCCCAGACATGCGACATGACGTTGATGTTCCATATTCGCTGCCAATCTTCATCCGGAACGTCGAGACCGCCAAGCGTCAGTATCCCAGCATTCGAACAAAAAAGATCGATAGGGCCGATGTTGTTTTCAACATGTTCAATCAGGGCCTTAATGTCGTTTTCATTGGACACATCGCATTTAACGGGATGACCGCCAAATTGTTCGGCAACGCTCTGGGCACCTTCAAAGTCTATGTCGGCACATATCACTGTTGCCGCGCCTTCGGCAGCAAATCGTTCGGCAATAGCCTTGCCAATACCGTTGGCTGCGCCTGTAACAACAATAGTTTTTTTGTCCAATTCCACGGTCACACCTTTACTGAAGTGAATGCAGACACAGGGTTAGTACCTTGTATTGGTTTTATTTTTCGTTTCTGCTAAAAGCTGTGCATCAGACTAATTGTTCCTGACAAGATCACAATTCAAAAGAACAAAACGTCACGGCACACTCTTATTTACATAATACCAATTACACGCTTAACAGATCAGCCTTAAACTATCTAATCATCAACGGCTACTAGTTCATTGAAAGCGTCAAATTGTGACAGATACACGTTCCCACTCAGATGCTCAAACAAGGCACTGTGGTGCAGTCTGTCCATTACCGGGCCTTTGACTTCGGACAGGTGTAGTTGAACGTCAAGATCGCAGAGACGATCATTTATAACCTCTAACGATTCCAATGCGCTTAGATCGATTTCATTAACGGCCGAACACATAAGGATGACGTGGCGCAGTTTTCCCCGACCCTGGTGAACTCTTGCAAGGATTATGTCTTCCATTCGCCGAGCGTTTGCAAAGTACAGGCTTTCATCAATCCGCAGTGTCAGGATACTTGGATCAGTGATCACATTGTGCCTTTGCACGTTTCGAAAGTGCTGGCTGTCAGGCACCTGCCCGACTTCGGCAATGTGCGGACGCGTCGTTTTCCAGAGAAACAACAAAATGGAAACAGCGACACCGCTTGCAACGCCAATTTCAACGCCAACAAGCAAGGTCACAGAAATGGTAGTCAACACAGCCGCAAAATCGGCTTTCGAATATTCCCACGCGTGCCTAAGAATTGAAAGGTCCACCAAGGATAACACGGCCACAATGATCGTGGCCGCCAAAGTTGCCTTGGGCAAAAAATACAGAAATGGCGTCAGCGCCAACGCGGCGATTAACAACCCAATTGCTGTGAATGCACCAGCAGCGGGCGTTTGTGCGCCCGCATCGAAATTAACCACCGAACGCGCGAAACCACCGGTAACCGGATAGCCCCCGGATAATCCTGCAGATATGTTTGATGCGCCAAGGGCCACAAGCTCTTGATTGGGCTCGATTCTTTGTTTTCTTTTTGCGGCAAGCGTTTGCGCGACAGAGATGCTTTCGACATAGCCGATAACAGAAATCAGGATTGCCGGGCCAATCAGTTGAGTGACCATATCGAAATCTACCAAAGGCCATCCAAACGGCGGTAACCCAGAGGGTACATCACCAACAATAGCGACACCACGCTCGGGTAAGTTCAACGCCCAAGCGACTAAAATCGTTGCAATAACTGCGAATACCGGCCCTACCCGCGCAACAGTTCCTGCGGTCGTCACAGGGATTTTGGTCAAGCGTACCAGAGCGCCCGCCAACCCGGTCCGCATCCAGTACAGCAGCGCGATTACAACAGCGCCCAGAATGATAGTGGGCAGATTTATCGACCCCAGTTGATCGACGATATCAGCAACGATTTCTGGCAACGTGTGACCGCTCACCGAAACGCCCAGAATATGTTTCAATTGGCTGGCCGCAATCAGCAATCCCGATGCCGATATGAAACCTGCCACCACCGGATGCGATAACAAATTAGCCAAAGCACCAAATTTCAGAAAGCCCATTGCAAGCATGAAACCGCCAGACAGCAATGCCAACATCGCAGCGGCGCTCATGTACTCTGCCACAGAGCTAAGCCCCAAGGGCGCAAGCGCGGTGGCGGTCATCAGCGACGCGACAGCGACCGGACCAACTGCCAGTGTTCTGCTGGTACCAAGAATGGCATATGCAACCAGCGGCAGGATTGACGCGTAAAGCCCCACCTCTGCCGGCAGACCCGCAAGCATGGCATATGCCAGTGATTGCGGAACCAGCATGATCGTTACGATCGCCGCCGCAATCAAGTCGCCAGAAAGTTCCTTGCCGCCATACGTTCCGATCCAATTCAATATTGGTAAGAATTGTTGGAGGTTAGGAGTTTTGATTAGTTTGCTGGAATTCATGCCCTGCCCCGCATTATTGGCAAAGCCTATTTATATTCCATTTTCAGAATGTAAATAGTTGCACCTGAATTTTTCGCAGAGCGAACTGACGCACCCAAATCTCGGGCGCGTCAGATTCAGACTAAATTAGTAGAATGCCTGCAATCCGGTTTGCGCACGCCCAAGGATCAATGCATGAACGTCATGCGTACCCTCATAAGTATTCACAGTCTCCAGATTCACCATGTGTCGAACAACATGGAATTCCAATGAAATACCGTTTCCACCATGCATGTCGCGCGCCATCCGCGCGATATCCAGCGCCTTGCCGCAGTTGTTGCGTTTGACAATTGAAATCATCTCGGGCGCGGCGTTTGCCTCGTCCATCAAACGGCCAACGCGCAGGCTGGCCTGCAAGCCAAGCGAGATTTCTGTCTGCATGTCAGCCAGTTTTCGCTGAAACAACTGAGTTTGTGCAAGCGGGCGATTGAATTGTTTGCGATCCAAGCCGTACTGACGCGCAGCATACCAACAGCACTCTGCAGCGCCCATTGCCCCCCAACTGATCCCAAATCGCGCACGGTTCAGACATCCAAACGGACCTTTAAGACCCTGAACATGTGGCAATAACGTAGCGTCGGCGACCTCAACGCTTTCCATCACGATTTCACCGGTGATTGAGGCGCGCAAGCTTAGTTTGTTTTGGATCTTCGGCGCGCTGAGTCCTTTCATGCCCTTCTCAAGCACAAAACCTCTGATTTTTCCGTCATGCGCTTCGGAT
>JBPCVX010000325.1:0-7503 GCA_051010095.1 Hyphomicrobiales bacterium | reverse complement strand
CGATACACTTAGGGTTTCACCTGAGCATGAATTGTAAAGTGTGAAATGCCGCCTGCTCTGGGTTGCCGCTTTGTCCGGTATTGTACCGCCCAGTCAGCTAACAAAGATGGCGATCATTGATTGCCAGGTGTGCGGTTAGATCCGCAAGGTCCGGGCATATTGGGTGTTCGGATAACAGGTGAGGTTTGTCTGCTGCGTGTTGGCGCTTTGAAAGAGTGGAAACAAGCGGCGCTAAATCAAACCGTTTTATGTGTGTAAGTTTTGTGAGTTTGAAATTTTATGCGTTTTTGATCGTTTTGAATGTTGAGGGGCAGGTCTGTGGAGCGCGGTGCTTTGAGGTCTGAAGTGAATACCAACTCTATGTGGTATTTGCATAAAAGACGTTGAGCGGCTGGGTGCCGGTGATGAGTGAAGCGAGAATGGTGTGAAGTGACACTGCATTTATCATGGCAAAGTCTGTTTGGTGTTAGTTTAAGAAGGGGAGCTGTGTTCGCATAATTCTGACCAAATAAGGTAAAGAGTTGTGTGGAATCTTCAAATAAAACTCAAACAGTGGCGAGCAAGAAATTTCCTAATTTTGGAACAAGTTTGCCATGCAATGTTTGCCAAATGGTGAGCTCTCAATGGGGCCCACAAGAACAAAAATGATTTGAGCCAGTGGTGGTGAAACAGAGATGAAGATGATGCAGGCGGGGAGCGGCCTAGATACAGAGCAAGCGGTGAGAACCCTTGATAAAGAAACTGTAAAGGGCAAATGGGATCGGATCGCGGCGCGTTTGCGCGGTGAATTGGGTGAGGAGCTTTTTTCAAGCTGGTTTGCCCGCATGGAAGCCGAAGAAGTATATGGGGAGCGCTTGATTGTTTCGGTGCCGACACGGTTCCTGCAAAACTGGGTACGCACCCATTATTATGAAAACTTGTTAGGCCATGCGGATGCTGAATTAGATGGTATCGAAATCGTTGCCATTAAAGTGCGTGCCCGGGGTGTGCCAATTGGTCATCGCAATGCGCCATCCCTGGATGATTTACCCCATGATGGAACAACTCCGCCAGAACAGCCCGTTCAGATTGACGTAAACCGTCCTCAAACCACAACTGCTGCAAGCACAAACACTTCAGACAGAGGATCGCCGCTCGATCACAATCTGACATTTGAGACCTTTGTGACGGGTGGATCTAACTCTCTTGCCCACGCGGCAGCGCGGCGTATTGCTGAAGCGCAACCTGGAACACCTGTTAACTTCAACCCGCTTTATATTCATGCAGGCGCCGGATTGGGGAAAACCCATCTGTTGCACGCAATTTCCTGGCGCATACGCCAGCTGCATCCTGCGCGTAAAGTTCTCTATTTAACTGCTGAGCGCTTTATGTATCACTTCTTGGCTGCCCTTAAGGCGCGCGATGTGCTGCCGTTTAAAGACTATTTTCAATCGGTCGATGTGCTGCTAATCGACGATTTCCAGTTTCTGCAGGGCAAAAGCATGCAGCAGGAATTCTGCCATACTTTTAATTCGTTGGTGGACATGAAGAGGCAAGTTATTATTGCCGCTGACGTGCCTCCCGCGCAGCTTGATAGTATAGATGGGCGCATGAAGTCGCGCCTGGCTGGTGGGCTTGTGGTAGATATTCAATCGCCAGATCTTGAATTGAAGCGGAATATTTTGCGTGCGCGCCTCGCAGGCGCTGCTGCAAAAGATGCAAGCATCACAATTCCTGATGAGATCGTTGAGTTTATCGCCCAGCGTATTTCAGGCGGCGGACGCGAGCTTGAAGGTGCGCTAAACCGTATCATCGCCAACCAGCAATTGACCCGCTCACCGTTGACTATAGATCAGGCGGCGCTTGCTTTGCGTGATCTGGTCAGGCCGTCGGACATTCAACGCATCAAAATAGATGATATTTTGAAAGTTGTTGGCAGGCACTTTAATGTGCCGAAGTCAGATTTGCTGTCCCCACGCCGCGCCCGCTCGATTGTGCGGCCGCGCCAGATTGGTATGTATCTTGCGAAAACGTTGACCACGCGGTCGCTGCCAGAGATTGGTCGGCGGTTTGGCGGACGAGATCATTCTACTGTGCTTCATGCGGTGCGTAAGATTGAAGAGCTTATGCAGGCTGATGAAAAAATGGCCCGCGAGGTCACCCTTCTGGTGAGGCTGCTTGAGCAGCACTGAGTGGCGATGTTTTCCACATCTCAAGACTTGTTATGTCAGCATGTGTTTGCGGGCTTGCGATTTGATGTGAAAAAGGCCAAAGTCTGCGGCCCGCTTTGGGGATATCGTGGTGATTTGAGAAAGGTTGAATATGCGTGTCACAATTGAGCGTGCGGCGCTTCTAAAAGCCCTCAATCATGTGCAAAGCGTTGTTGAACGGCGCAATACTATTCCGATTTTATCAAATGTGTTGATTAAGGCTGAAGGTGACGGCGTGCGGCTGTCTGCGACGGATCTGGATATTGAGGTTGTAGAAACCTCGCCCGCGGAAGTGGGCCAAGCCGGCGCGACGACTGCCCCTGCCCATATGCTTTATGACATCGTGCGCAAACTGCCTGATGGAGCTCAACTTGAGATAAGCCAAGGGCCTGATGAGAACCGGATATCGATTTTTGCGGGCCGCTCTCGCTTTTCCCTTGCCGCCTTGCCGCCGGAAGATTTTCCAGATTTGGCTGCAGGCGCCATGTCGCATGAATTTTCGCTTGCTGCTGAAGAATTGAAAGCGCTGATCGATAAAACGCGTTTTGCCATCTCTACGGAAGAAACGCGCTACTATCTCAATGGCATTTATTTGCACGCGGTGGATGACATGTTACGCGCGGTTGCAACAGACGGCCATAGGCTGGCACAGGTGCAGTTGCCCCTGCCTGAAGGCGCTTCAGGCATGCCGGGCGCTATTGTGCCGCGCAAAACCGTTCTGGAGCTTGCCAAGCTTGCCGAAGATTCCGAAGGCACCGTGGAAATTGCTATGTCGGAGGCCAAAATTCGCTTCTCTGTAGGTCCCGTAGTGCTTACGTCCAAGCTTATTGACGGTACATTCCCCGACTATGAACGGGTGATCCCCAAAGACAATGACAAGCGCCTGGAGGTGGACACGAAATTGTTTGCGCAGGCCGTCGATAGGGTGTCGACCATTTCGTCGGATAAGGGACGCGCAGTGAAGCTTAACCTCGAAACCGACCGGATCATCTTAACCGTGAACAATCCAGATTCTGGTTCGGCTGAAGAAGAGCTTGCGGCAACTTATGCATCTGATCCTATCGAAGTTGGATTTAACTCTCGTTATCTTCTTGATATCGCGTCGCAATTTAACGGCGATAGCGCGCACTTTGAGCTTGCTGACGCAGGATCTCCGACTGTTGTGCGTGACGCAGGTGATGAAACAGCGCTGTTTGTGTTGATGCCGATGCGGGTTTAGCCCGATTTTTTCGCGGAAACAGCCAGGATTCATCCCTTAAATCAGGGCGATTTTCCTTGCGATTCAGCGCGTTAAACCCCATATCTATGGGGTGTCGACACTACAAGCAACAGTTAGGGCAATACCCCGGGAAACCGCTGAAAATCAGGCTGCATCATGTGCATCTGATCGGCTGATGCTGTCTGTCACCCAACTCACGCTGACACAATTCCGCAACTATGATTTTATGCGTCTTGAGACGGCACCTTCACCGGTTGTTTTGTGTGGAGAAAATGGTGCTGGCAAAACGAATATTCTTGAAGCGTTGTCGCTCCTAGCGCCTGGCCGAGGGTTACGCGGCAATGCGTTTTCAGAACTGTGTCGGTCTACAGTGCACGGCGCTGCTGAGGGCTGGGGTGTTGCAGCAGATGTAAACGCTCCACTTGGCGAAGTGAAGCTTGGTACCGGATGGCGCGATCCTGATATCCACGCAGGTCAACCATCTGGTAGGCAGGTGCAAATTGATGGCGCCATGCAAAAGGGCTCTGGCGCGCTTGGGGCTTATATGCGCGCCATTTGGTTGACACCGGCAATGGATAGACTGTTTACCGGCCCCGCTTCAGATCGTCGACGGTTTGTGGATCGGCTCACCGGATCATTTGACGCCCACCATGGAGCGCAAGTGCACGCATTTGAAAAATTGATGCGCGAGCGCAATCGGCTTTTGGATAGTGGCGAGCGCACCGGTGCATGGCTTGACGGGGTGGAACTGCAGATGGCCGAGGCGGCTGTCGCTGTCGCGGCAGCACGTAAAGCGGCAATTGACGCGTTAACGCCGGTTCTAGCGGCCTCCAAGAGCGGTTACTTTCCCTGGGTGGAACTGTCGCTTGAAGGAGAGCTTGAAAACAGTATGGCTGAGTGCGCAGCTGTGGATGTGGAAGAAGATTATAGGCGCACACTTGCAGAAAACCGAGAACGTGATGCTGCCGCCGGGCGCGCATTAAACGGCCCACACCGCAGCGACATAGCAGTCGTACATGGGCCCAAGGGGCTGGAGGCGCGCTATTGTTCAACCGGTGAGCAAAAAGCTTTGCTGATTGGTATTGTGTTGGCGCATGCGCACGTCATTCAAACCGTGTTTTCAGGTTTTGCTCCGCTTCTGCTGTTAGATGAGGTTGCAGCCCATCTTGATGAACACAGGCGTGCTGGATTGTTTGAAGAGATTTCGAAGCTTGGTGCCCAGGCATGGATGACCGGCACGGATACAAATTTGTTTGAAGCTGCTTCAGGCCAGGCGCAGTTTTTTACCGTCACGGACGGAAAGGTGACTTCATGAGTGATAATGACCAAACCCCTGAGGAAAATGGTGCTGAGGACTATGGCGCGGATTCCATTAAAGTGCTGAAAGGTCTTGATGCGGTGCGTAAACGCCCCGGCATGTATATCGGCGACACCGACGACGGTTCAGGTTTGCATCATATGGTTTATGAAGTGGTCGATAATGCCATCGATGAGGCACTTGCGGGCCATTGTGATCTGGTGAGTGTGGCATTGAACGCAGACGGCTCGGTAACCGTAACCGATAATGGTCGGGGCATCCCTACCGATATGCATCCAGAAGAGGGCGTTTCAGCGGCAGAAGTGATTATGACCCAACTTCATGCTGGTGGTAAGTTTGACCAGAATTCCTATAAAGTTTCTGGTGGTTTGCATGGGGTGGGTGTTTCCGTTGTGAATGCGCTTTCCATCTCGCTTAGTATGAAAATTATGCGCAATGGCAAGATCCATGAGATGAGCTATACCCATGGGGTGGCTGATAGCCCGCTTGAGGTGACAGGTGATGCGGGTGACGAAACCGGCACGCATATTACGTTTTTGCCAAGCCCTGAAACTTTTACAATGACGGAATTCAAGTACAGCACGCTTGAACACCGGTTGCGCGAATTGGCGTTCCTGAATTCTGGTGTTCATATCCGCCTCACCGATAATCGTGGTGTTGAACCAGTCGAGCAAGACTTGGTTTATGAAGGTGGTCTTGAGGCATTCGTGCGTTATCTTGATCGTGCGAAAGGGCCATTGATCGAAACGCCGATTGTTATCGAGGCGGAAAAAGAAGGAATCACGCTTGAAGCGGCAATGTGGTGGAATGACAGTTACCATGAGAATGTACTGTGCTTCACAAATAACATTCCCCAGCGTGATGGCGGCACTCATTTGGCTGGATTCCGTGGTGCGCTCACACGTGTTGTAAACGGTTACGCAAACTCTTCAGGCATTGCAAAGAGGGAAAAGGTGTCACTGTCAGGCGATGACGCGCGCGAAGGTTTAACCTGTGTATTGTCGGTGAAAGTGCCTGATCCGAAATTCTCTTCTCAAACCAAAGATAAGCTTGTGTCGTCTGAAGTGCGCCCGGTTGTTGAAAGTGCGATCAATGAAGAACTTTCATCTTGGTTTGAAGAGCACCCAACTGAGGCCAAGATGATTGTGTCGAAAGTGGTTGAAGCAGCTGTGGCCCGCGAAGCCGCGCGTAAGGCGCGTGATTTGACACGCCGCAAGGGCGCTCTGGATATCTCGTCTTTACCTGGCAAACTTGCAGATTGCCAAGAGCGTGACCCGGCGAAATCTGAATTGTTTATTGTTGAGGGCGACAGTGCTGGTGGTTCTGCCAAGCAGGCGCGTAACCGTGAAAACCAAGCGGTTCTGCCGCTGCGCGGCAAGATTTTGAATGTTGAGCGTGCGCGTTTTGACAAGATGTTGTCGTCGACCGAGATCGGTACTCTGATTACGGCCCTTGGCACTGGCATTGGTCATGATGAGAAAGACGGCTTTAATATTGAAAAGCTGCGCTATCACAAAATCATCATTATGACGGATGCCGATGTGGATGGTGCTCATATCCGCACGTTGTTGCTGACATTCTTCTACCGGCAAATGCCAGAGATTATTGAGCATGGCTACGTCTATATTGCCCAGCCGCCGCTGTATAAGGTGAAGCGCGGGCAATCCGAGCAATATCTTAAAGACGAGCGTGAGCTTGAAAACTATCTGATCGACCAGGGGTTGGAAGATGCTGTTCTGGTGATGGCGAATGGCGAGGAGCGTGCGGGGACGGATTTGAAAGATATCGTCAACGAAGCGCTTGCTGTGCGGTCTGCATTGGACACTCTGCATTCTCGCTATCCGCGTGCTGTCGTTGAGCAGGCCGCGATCGCGGGCGCATTGAACCCCGATGTGCTGGCGGATGCCACAAATGCGACAGGGGCGGCTGACTATATCGCCACGCGTCTTGATACTTTGGCCGAAGAAACCGAACGTGGTTGGCAGGGTGCGCCTTCAGCAGATGGTGGTCTCACCTTCTCGCGCGAAGTGCGCGGGGTGCAGGAGACCCATTTGATTGATGGTCGGTTGATTGCCTCACAAGATGCACGCAGACTTGATCAACGTGCGGCACATTTGCAGCTGATCTATGCGCGCCCGGCGGTGTTGCGGCGCAAAGATCATGAAACTTTTGTGCACGGGCCGACCGAGTTGTTGGATGCAGTATTTGAAGCAGGGCGCAAAGGTATTTCCATGCAACGCTATAAAGGCCTTGGCGAAATGAACCCAGACCAACTCTGGGAAACAACGCTGGATGACAATGCGCGTTCGTTGCTGAAGGTGCGTGTTGGCGAACTTGACCAGGCAGATGATCTGTTTACCAAACTAATGGGTGATGTTGTTGAACCGCGCCGGGACTTCATTCGTGAAAATGCTCTAAGCGTTGCCAATTTGGACGTCTAAGTTCAACACGTGGTTTGGCGCGCCGTTGACGAGCATGTATGGCACTTATGTGGGTGTCAGATCTGTTTTTTCAGATCCCGAATCACCCGTTTTCTTTTTTTGCCAAAACCAGGGCAGAAATTCGAAAGCGCACACCTAAAGTAATAAAATTTTATAGTGTGAAAATTTTTATTATTGAAAACAGGTAGATGCAAAAATTTTCTGCCGTTTATTTCTCATAATATAAGTAAAAAAATTGTTTTACTTGGCACAAAATATAAAAAAATTGGCAAATATTATGAATACTCTGAATGTAGAATTTATTATCTTAACAACCATAGACAGACGTTATTTTTC
>JBPCVX010000324.1:0-10802 GCA_051010095.1 Hyphomicrobiales bacterium | reverse complement strand
GGGCCATGTGGCTGGTACCCCGGCTTGAGCGTTTCCGCAGCCTTCATCCGGGCATCGAAATTCGCATTGATGGCACTGACCGCTTGGTCGATTTGGCCCGCGGTGATGCGGATGTAGCGATACGTTATGGGCCCGGTAACTACACCGGGATGCAGGTTGACTATCTGTTCAACCAGGTCAACACGCCGGTTTGTAGCCCGGTGCTGATGAGCGGCGCGCACCCTTTGCGTGAACCTGGTGACTTGCGCCACCACGTCCTGCTGCATATCGACTGGAAAGATGCAGAAGCCAGCTGGCGCATGTGGCTGCTTGCGGCGGGAGTGCACCACATCGACCCGGCCCGGGGGCCGCGCTTTTCCATGGAGAGCATGGCGGTGCAGGCTGCAATTGATGGCCAAGGGGTGGCGCTGGTGGGTGATATGCTAGTGGCCGATGAACTCGCCTCCGGCCGCCTCGTGTGCCCCTTCGATGCGCGCCTCAGCACACCGCTCAACTTCTCATTCTATCTGCTCAGCCCAAAAGATGGCGCCGAAAAGCCCAAAATCACTGCGTTTCGCAATTGGCTGCTTCAAGAAGCACGCACCATTTCTGGCGAATATCAAGATTTGTAAAGCTCGTTGGCGCGGGCCTCGAATGCGTTCATCACCTTATCCACCACTACCTTGAAGGCGGCATCCATCACCAACTGCATGGCTATGGAGCGCATTTTAAAATCAACATTGTAGGTGACGTTGGTGCCACCATGTTTGGGGGTGTCTTCAAACGCCCAGGTTGAGGTGAGCTTTTTCACCGGGCCAGTGTTTGCGTGAGATGTAACCAATAGCGCATCAGGATCGGCCCGCACCTCACTTATGAATTCTTCACGGATATTGAGCTTGTCATAGGCAACCACGAGGGCTGCCTCAAATTCCTTCACACCGTCTTCGTGGGTCACTTCATCCCAAATGCGGGCCTCTTTGCACAGCGGCACAAACTTCGGGTATTCCGCCACATCGGCTGCCAGATCAAACAATTGCCGCGCGCTAAAGGGCAGATGCCGCGTTGCTGAAAAAGTGCCCATGGAGATGGTTCTTTCTAGTGGGCAGCGCCGTCGCGTGCCGCTTTCAGCTTGGCAAAGTCGTCACCCGCATGATGGGAAGATCGCGTCAGAGGGCTGGAAGAAACCATCAGGAACCCTTTGGTGTAAGCCACAGTTTCATAAGACTTAAATTCTTCAGGCGTAACATAACGATCGATTGCGTGGTGCTTCACACTGGGCTGCAAATATTGGCCAATGGTGATGAAGTCGACCTTCGCCATGCGCATATCGTCCATCATTTGCAGAATTTCTTCGCGGCTTTCGCCCAAACCCACCATCACACCAGACTTGGTGAACATCTTGGGATCAAGCTCTTTCACCCGCTCCAACAGCCGCATGGAGTGATAATAACGCGCACCGGGGCGCACTTTTAGATAGAGCCCAGGAACGGTTTCAAGATTGTGGTTGAACACGTCCGGTTTGGCCTCAACCACGATTTCAAGGGCGCCGTCTTTGCGCAGAAAATCAGGGGTGAGGACTTCGATTGTCGTGTTCGGCGAGGCCTCACGGATCGCTGTAATCACTTCCGCGAAATGTTGTGCGCCGCCATCTGAGAGATCATCCCGGTCAACCGATGTGATGACCACATGATTGAGCCCCAGAGTTTGCACAGCATTGGCGACGTTTTCAGGCTCTTGCGCGTCGAGCGGGCCAGGCAACCCTGTGCGCACATTGCAGAACGCGCATGCCCTGGTACAGGTATCGCCCATAATCATCATGGTGGCGTGCTTTTTCTCCCAACATTCGCCGATATTGGGGCAACCCGCCTCTTCACATACAGTTACAAGATTGTTCGCGCGCACGATTTCGCGCGTTTCCTTATAAAGCGGAGACCCCGGCGCTTTTACCCTGATCCAGGCAGGCTTGCGCTGGATGGGATTATCGGGCCGGTGCGCCTTTTCAGGATGCCGGGGCTTTTCGTCAACGCGCGTATCAAGCACTGTAACCATAGGTTTTTCCGATTTTTATCCTTGGCGTTGCTGAATAAAACGATATCCGTAAAGCAACACCAATGCACCCACGAGAGCTGTAATCGTTGAGCCAATCCAGCCACCGAATTGAAGGCCGAAGAGCCCAAACAAAAAGCCACCAACAAGCGCACCCGCTATGCCAATGCCAATATTCATCAGCAATGTGTGATCGCTGTTTGTGATTTTTTCAGCGAGCCAACCAGCAAGGCCGCCTACGATAATCCAAAAAATAATTCCCATTTCTTTTCTCCTAAAATTATCTAGAGCGTATCAAACGATAAACGTAGAGCAGAATAAACGCGCCCGCGGACGCAACAATCAGATTGCCCCAGAACCAACCGGAAAAGAATTCGCCCAAGCGAATACCCAATATATTGGCCAGATACGCGCCAATGAACGAGCCCGCAATGCCCACCACGATATTGGTCAACAGCCCGTGACTAGACCCGGTAAGTCTCTCTGCGATCCAGCCCGCCAACGCCCCGATAAAAAGTGTGCCGAAAAAACCGACACCACCGCCAAGGTCCATCAAGTTCTGCATTTATAAATCCTCATACGCGTAAGCAGTTTCTGTTGGGTATCTGGTACCCCTTTGACATTACATATGGATAACACGACCATACGCATCAAGTACGCTTTCATGCATCATTTCAGAAAGGGTGGGATGCGGGAAGACAGTGTGCATCAGTTCTTCCTCTGTGGTTTCAAGGCCCATAGCCACCACAAACCCTTGAATGAGCTCGGTCACTTCAGCGCCAACCATGTGTGCGCCAAGCAATTGCCCGGTTTTTGCATCAAATATGGTTTTGATCATGCCCTGGTCTTCACCCAAGGCTATTGCCTTGCCGTTGCCCATAAACGGAAAGCGGCCGATTTTGACCTCTTTGCCTGCTTCTTTCGCGGTGCGTTCGTTTAATCCAACCGAAGCAACCTGAGGGTGGCAGTAGGTGCAGCCCGGAATCTGGTTTTTATCCATGGGATGAACGTTCTTAAGGCCGGCAATCTTTTCTACACAGATCACGCCTTCATGTTCCGCCTTATGGGCCAACATGGGCGGGCCTGCCACATCACCAATGGCGTAAATACCTTCAACATTAGTGCGCCCATATCCGTCGATGACAACGCATCCACGATCTGTTTTCACCCCAAGTGCTTCAAGGCCAATGCCTTCAATATTGCCCACCACACCAACAGCAGAGATCACCCGATCCACCGTGATTTGCGTGGCTTTGCCTTTAGCATCTTCAAGGGTTGCCGTCACCGAATTAGCGGCTTTATCCAATTTCGCCACTTTGGTTGAAGTCTGGATCTTTAATCCTTGTTTTTCCAGCTGTTTTTGCGCCAGCTTGGAAATTTCGGTATCCTCCACAGGCATAATCTGGTCGACAATCTCAACAACCGTAACGTCAACGCCCATAGCGTTATAGAAGGAGGCAAACTCAATGCCGATTGCGCCCGATCCCACCACCAGAAGCGACTTTGGCATCTCGGGTGGCACCATGGCCTCAAAATAGGTCCACACAAGTTTGCCATCGCTTTCAAGGCCTGGCAGCGCACGCGGCCGTGCACCCGTTGCAATAATGATGTGCTTGGCTTGATAGGTTCCTTCACCCAGCGTGCCCTTGGGCACAGGATGTTGGGGTTCCATCGCTTTCTTGGAAGATGCGCTTACTTTCACCTCACCTGGCTTGGTAATTTGCGCCTCACCCCAAATGACGGAAACCTTGTTTTTCTTCAACAAGTGGCCAACCCCGCCATTCAAGCGGCCCGATACGCCGCGTGAGCGCGCTACAACGGCAGCGGCATCAAAGCCAATATTGTCGCAAGACAGGCCATAATCCTTGGCGTGGTTCATATAGTGGTAAATTTCAGCAGAGCGCAGCAGCGCTTTGGTGGGAATGCAACCCCAGTTCAGGCAAATGCCGCCCAAATGCTCGCGTTCGACGATGGCAACTTTCAGTCCCAGTTGGGCTGCCCGAATAGCTGTCACGTAGCCGCCAGGCCCTGCGCCAACAATCACAACATCAAAACTCGTATCACTCATTGGGCTGCTCCCGCCATTTGTGTGGCGCTGTTAAGATTTTTTGCCAGATTTGCCCGGCGTTTTGGCTTTGTCGGTTTGGTCTTCAATTACCGCAGCAGCCTCTTCCTCGACTTGCTCTGTTTGTGTATCTGCACCTAAATTCGACAGATCATAAGGATCTTCTTCTACGGCGCCGAAGCCCGAACGTTCAGCACTCAAATCAAGTGGCGCAACTGCAGCCTCTTCCTGAATTTGCCGGCGTGCAACGCGCTCCAGTTGCATCATTGAACTGCGCAACGAAATGGCGGCTGCAAGTGCAATGGCGGCCGCAATCAGCGCGTACCAAATTTGCTGGCTTGAAATTGCAGCAGGAACAAAGCTTGATCCCGCCACCTGGCCATAGGAAATTGCGCCATAGATGATCAGCAAAACCGAGCATAATAGCCAGAGCGCAGCTGTTGCGCGCTGTTGGCCGGTTTCGACCATGCGGAAAAACACCAAAATCGCTTCGGCAATGGCAATGCCGCTCACAGCGATCACCACAAACAATATGTTCGGATAGGCCTGGCGCGCCACATCTATCAAAGTCAGGCCGCTAATTTCGTTCGCACCTGGAACAATATAGGACGAAAACACGATAACGATTGGAATGGCGCTAATCAGCAGCCCAACGAACCATACAACAAGATTGAGCATCACTTACTGCCCCTTCAAATAACTTCAACTCAACCGCTTATACCAACATTAAGGCTGGTGCCTCGATGCAATTTTTAAAAGCGTTAAGGAACTCAGCACCTAAAGCCCCGTCAACCGCGCGGTGATCGGTGGAAAGGGTAACAGACATCATGGTTTTTATTACCATTTCATCCCCTTCAATCACACCACGTTTTTCGCCGCCTCCAACGGCCAGAATTGTGGCGTGTGGCGGGTTGATAACCGCAGAGAAATTCTTGATGCCGAACATGCCAAGGTTCGAAACCGCAGTTGTACCACCTTGATATTCCTCTGGCATAAGTTTGCGCGAACGGGCGCGAGCGGCATAATCCTTCATTTCGTTTGAAATGGCGGCAAGGCCCTTGCTCTCAACATTGCGCACAACCGGCGTCAACAATCCGCCGGGAATGGCAACCGCCACGCCTACATCAGATTGCTTGTGTTTTAGCATGACAGCCTCTGTATAGGTCACATTGGCATCGGGTACCCGTTGCAAAGCAACGCCAAGCGCTTTGATAATGAAATCATTCACCGACACTTTATAGCTAGGCTTGCCATCAGCATCCTTTGGCGCGCGATCATTGATCTCTTTGCGCAGTCCCAACAATTCATCCAGGCACACATCAAGTGTGAGATAGAAATGAGGGATTGTCTGTTTGGCTTCCGTCAGGCGTTCAGCAATAATTTTGCGCATGCCATCATGGGGCACTACTTCATAGGTGCCCTCTTTATACATCGCCATAACCGCATCAGCCGACGGGGTTGTTGCAAGCATGCGTGGGGCATCTGCAGCGGGTGCCGCTGCCGGTGCTTTTGCAGTGCCAGCCGCAAGCGCTGACTCAACATCGCGTTTGACAATGCGTCCATGTGGGCCAGTGCCCGAAACAGACGTAATATCAACGCCTTCCTGGGATGCAATACGGCGCGCCAGAGGTGAGGCAAACACGCGTGCGCCCGATTGCACCGGCGCTGCGGCTGAAGGTGCAGCGGATGCAGGTGCCACAGGTGCCGGCGAAGGTGAAGCTGGCGCAGCAGCTGCGACCGGTTCGGCGGCGGGCGCAGCGGCAGACGGTGGCGCGGATGCAGCCGCATCTATCGCGCTTTCATCCTCGCCCTCTTCCAGCAGAATAGCGATAACTTCGTTGACCTTCACATCTTCAGACCCCGCATCAACGAGGAGCTTGCCCACTTTGCCTTCATCAACAGCTTCGACTTCCATCGTCGCCTTGTCGGTTTCAATCTCGGCAATGATATCGCCAGAGGTTATGTCATCACCTTCTTTGACGAGCCATTTAGCAAGTGTGCCGCTTTCCATCGTGGGAGAAAGCGCAGGCATGGTGATTTTAATAGCCATTGTCGTTTCTCCTTATACGTAGAGCACGCGTTTTGCCGCGGCGACCACTTCATCTGCATTTGGCAAAGCGAGTTTTTCGAGATTTGCTGCATACGGCATCGGAACATCTTTGCCGGTGACCCGTTGTACGGGTGCATCTAACCAATCAAAGCCTTCATCGGAAATGCGCGCAGCAATTTCAGCCCCGATACCACTTGGTCCCCATCCTTCTTCGACCGTGACCAAGCGGTTGGTTTTCTTGACCGATTCAAGGACAGCCGGAATGTCCATGGGCCTGAGTGAGCGCAAGTCGATAACTTCTGCTGAAATCCCCTCTTCTGCCAACTTATCAGCGGCTTCCTCGGCATAACTCATGCCAATGGAGAACGAAACGATGGTGACATCACTGCCCGACCGGGCAATGCGCGCCTTACCAATGGGCAACACCCAATCATCAACATCGGGAACATCAAAAGTGCGGCCATAGAGAATTTCATTTTCCAGGAAGATCACAGGGTTCGGGTCGCGAATAGCTGCCTTCAACAACCCCTTTGCATCTGCCGCCGTGTAGGGCGCAACGACCTTGAGGCCCGGCACATGACTATACCATGCGGAATAATCCTGACTGTGCTGCGCGCCAACACGCGCTGCAGCGCCGTTTGGCCCACGAAACACGATGGGACAACCCATTTGCCCACCGGACATATAGAGAGTTTTAGCCGCCGAATTGAGTATGTGGTCGATCGCCTGCATGGCGAAGTTGAACGTCATAAATTCCAGAACAGGTTTTAAACCAGCAAATCCGGCACCCACAGCAACACCTGTGAAGCCATGCTCTGTAATCGGGGTGTCGATAACGCGTTTGTCGCCAAATTCCTGCAACAAACCTTGGGTGATCTTGTAAGCACCCTGATATTCAGCCACCTCTTCGCCCATCACGAACACATCTTCATCCTTGCGCATCTCTTCAGCCATTGCTGATCCAAGCGCTTCACGCACCGTCATGGGCACCATTTCCGTGCCTGGTGGTATTTCAGGGTCAACAAGCGTGACCACTTCAACCGGAGCAGCAGCCGGCACAGGTGCCGCAGCTGCTTCAGGTGCCGCAGCCGGTTCGGGCGCAGTGGCGGGCCCTGGTGCAGCAGCCACGCTGTCAGCAGCGCTTGCATCTTCGCCATCTTCAAGAACCACAGCGATCGGCGTATTGACCTTTACGGCCTCGGTGCCTTCTCCGATGAGAATTTTGCCAACCGTTCCTTCATCAACAGCTTCCACTTCCATGGTTGCTTTGTCCGTTTCAATTTCCGCGATCACATCGCCTGAAGAAATCGTATCGCCCTCTTTCACCAGCCATTTGGCGAGAGTGCCCTCTTCCATGGTGGGTGACAGGGCGGGCATGAGAATTTGTATAGCCATATTTTTTCTCCCTATCCCTATGCTTCCACCAGAATATCGGTCCAAAGCTCGGATGGATCGGGTTCTGGGCTGGTTTGTGCGAAATCGGCCGCCGCAGTCACAATTGCGCGGATTTCCTTATCGATTTCCTTGAGGTCTGCTTCTGATTTCTTACCGGTTTCCAAAAGCCGCGCCTTCACCTGTTCGATAGGATCATGCTCTTGGCGCATTTTCTGCACCTCTTCTTTGGAGCGGTACTTGGCAGGGTCAGACATGGAATGCCCACGATAGCGATAGGTTTCCATCTCCAGGATGTATGGCCCTTTGCCAGAACGACAATGGGCAACCGCCTTTTCACCGGCAGCACGCACAGCGCGTACGTCCATGCCGTCTACCTGCTCGCCTGGAATGCCGAATGCGGCGCCGCGTGCATATAATTCTTCAGATTTCGCCGCGGCACGCGTAACCGCCGTGCCCATGGCATACTGGTTGTTCTCAATAATGTAGATTACCGGGAGCTTCCACAGGGAAGCCATATTGAAACTCTCATAAACCTGGCCCTGGTTGGATGCACCTTCGCCGAAATAGGTGAGAGAAACTCTATCGTTTCCACGATATTTGTTGGCAAAACCAAGGCCTGTTCCAAGTGGCACTTGCGCTGCAACAATACCGTGGCCGCCGTAGAAGTTCTTTTCTTTGGAAAACATGTGCATGGAACCGCCCTTACCCTTGGAATAACCGCCTTCGCGGCCGGTAAGTTCAGCCATAACGCCGTTGGCTTCCATGCCACAAGCAAGCATGTGGCCGTGGTCGCGGTATGAAGTGATCACCTGATCGCCTTCGTCGATGGTCATTTGCATGCCAACAACAACGGCCTCCTGGCCAATATACAAATGACAAAAGCCGCCAATCAGCCCCATGCCATACATTTGACCGGCTTTTTCCTCGAACCGGCGGATGCGAAGCATCTCGCGATAGGCGTGTAATTCTTCTTCAAGAGTGAAATCTGGTTGTTTCGATTTCCGCGAGTGTGTGGTTTTCTTCGCCGCAGCCGTTTTGCGTGCCGCCATACCTGCCTCCTCCTTTATTATTAAGAGGCATCATACAGACAGCGCCATACGCGCGCTATAAAAAACAGACGCGCGGTAAGTTACATAACCTATTGATTACATTATGATTAAGGTAATTTAACTTGATTTCGGTTAATTCATCGGTTTAGCAGAACAATAACATCATTTTTATGGCTGAATTCCAACATTTTGCGCGCCCGCTCATCCAACATATCAGGGTCTAGGTTGCCCGAACGCATCAGGTTAACGCGCCGCGCCAGCGCATCACGGCTTTCTGCTTCATCGGCAAGAGATTGCACCAGTTTCACGAAGGTTTCCTGACGCTCGCTCAGGCGTTTCTGGCCTCGCTCGCCGTTCATCGCGGTCCATGCCAGAAATCCGGCTAACGCCATGCAGCTTAGAGGAAAGATAAATTGTGTAACGTGAACCCGCATAAGAATACTCCCACCAATACAAACTTTGGGTGGGAGTTTTGCGCGTTAGGGTTAATGTTCGGTTAGCCCAAAGGAACAAATTTTACCGATTTGTGTGCTTCACTCTCGCAATACGCTTTTACCGGCATAGTGCGCCTGCGGGCCCAGTTCTTCTTCAATACGCAAAAGCTGATTGTATTTTGCAAGCCTATCTGAACGTGCCAGCGATCCAGTTTTAATCTGGCCACAATTGGTGGCAACAGCAAGATCAGCAATGGTTGCATCTTCCGTTTCGCCAGAACGATGAGACATAACGGCGGTGTAAGACGAACGATGAGCCATGTTCACTGCTTCCAGGGTCTCGGTCAGCGTACCGATCTGGTTGACTTTCACGAGGATGGAATTTGCGATGCCGTTTTCAATGCCCTGGCTCAGGCGTTCGGTGTTGGTGACGAATAAATCGTCCCCCACCAACTGGCACTTTGCCCCCACAGCATTGGTAAGCGCTTTCCAGCCATCCCAATCATCTTCATCCATGCCATCTTCAATGGAGATAATCGGGAAACGGTTGACCAGATCTGCCAGATAATCAGCCATACCGCCGCCATCCAGGCTTTTGCCTTCGCCGGCCAGTTCATATTTGCTGTCTTTGTAAAATTCAGACGCCGCGCAATCGAGCGCGATATAAATCTCTTCACCAGGTCGATACCCAGCCTGCTCAATAGATGCCATGATGAAGTCCAGCGCTTCGGATGCGGAGCCCAGATTGGGCGCAAATCCACCCTCATCGCCAACATTGGTGTTATGACCGGCATCGTTCAAGCGCTTCTTGAGCGTATGGAAAATTTCTGCACCCATCCGCACTGCATCGTGCATCGTATCTGCAGCCACCGGCATTACCATGAATTCCTGAATGTCGATGGGGTTATCTGCGTGTGCGCCGCCATTGATAATGTTCATCATGGGAACAGGCAATGTGCTCGCCCCTGCCCCGCCCACATAACGGTAAAGCGGCAGCTGGCAACTGTCTGCAGCAGCCTTTGCGGCTGCCAGCGACACACCAAGAATTGCATTCGCACCCAGCTTTGATTTGTTGGGTGTGCCATCAATATGAAGCATGGTGCGGTCAATCGCGATCTGATCTTCACCGCTCATGCCAACAAGTGCATCGGCAATCGGACCCTCCACATTGGCAACAGCCGTCTCAACACCCTTGCCGAAATAGCGCGCGCTGTCACTGTCGCGCAGTTCAACCGCCTCGTGAGCGCCGGTAGACGCTCCAGAGGGCACTGCAGCGCGGCCAAACGCGCCATCTTCTAGCATCACATCCACCTCCACAGTAGGGTTGCCCCTGCTGTCGAGAATTTCGCGGGCGCGTATATCAACGATTGTTGCCATGAAGTGAGCTCTCCTCTTGGGCGGGTATTTTGAACTTGCACTGATAAGTGCGCTTGTTCATACCCATCTTGTCCTTCCAGTAAAAGGGTCAAATCGCGTATGAGGCCGCATTGATGAAAAAACTGGTGATTACCAACGGCGATAGTGCTGCAAATGTGTTGCAGGAAGCCGGTATAGAAGCAAAGCTTCTGCCTTGGCGCGATGTGCTGCACATTGGCCCGGTGCCGCAAACAGAAACGCTTGACGCACTTTCTGCAATTCGCGCTGAGTTTTTGCAAGATGAGAGCGACGATGCGCTTGCGCAGTTCAACGAACGTGACGATTTGGTCACCAGGCATGCCGATTTTGATTCTATCGAGCTGTGGTTTGAACATGATCTCTATGACCAGCTTCAGCTCATTCAGATT
>JBPCVX010000323.1:0-8600 GCA_051010095.1 Hyphomicrobiales bacterium | reverse complement strand
CATCGCTGGAAGGGTGTACCAAAGCGGTCTATGGCGAGGTTTATTCCTGCCCGAAAGATGATGGCCGCAAGGAACGGGTGGATTGCTCCACCCACGCCGCGCCGCGCAATGAACGGTGCCCACCGGTTAAATGAGAAGGAAGCAGATTGTTATCCAGAGCATGACCCACAGCGCGCCGCGTTCATGTCTTTGTGCGATCGGCAATCGCAACGATGCGGTGCATGTCGCGTAACACAGGTTTTTCGATCAGCTTCCCATCAATAACGACCAACCCAGTATCTGCACCCTCAAACTCTGAAATAATGCGGCGCGCCCGGGCAATCTGTTCGTCAGATGGGGTAAAGACATTGTTCAACGCCGCAATCTGTTTTGGGTGAACGGCACCTTTACCCGAAAAGCCAAGGTCGCGCGCCTGCTCTGCTGCAACCCGCATGCCATCAGCATCTTCGAGATCCAGATATGGCACATCGATCACATCAAGGCCTGCGCTGGCGGCGGCATGAACAACCCGCGAGCGCGCATAAAGCAGTGGTTCCCAAGCGTTCCGACACCGCAATTCAGCGGACATGTCGATACCCCCAAAGAACAATGCGTCGATGCGATCTGAGCAATTGGCAATCTCAAATGCAGCTTCCAATCCAGCATTGGTCTCAATTATGATGTGTAGGCGGGTGGGATGTCCTGCCTCGGTCAACAGTTGGTCTAACAGGTTCACTTCATCAGGTGTGCGCACCTTAGGGATCATCAAAGCAGGCGGCGGCGTCTGTGTTGCCAGCACAGCCTGAACATCCTCAATCCCAAAGCGTTCGCGCATTGAGTTGATGCGCACAATCCGCTCAACACCATCATCTGCTTGCGGCTGCTCAAACAGTGCCAACGCATGCTTGCGTGCTTCCGCCTTGTCTTTTGGGGCAATCCCGTCTTCAAGCTCAACGCATACGATATCAGTCCCGCAAGCAAGCGCCTTGGGGTACATGTCCGGCCGCAAGCCTGGCGTAAAAATGAAACTTCGGCGTGGTCGTGGTGTCTGCTCAGTCATTAAGTTCGCCCCCAGAATTTCTCTCTCGCAACGACGTCCCTTGATTGCCGAACTGGGTCAGCGATCAGTCGTTTTTGATGATGTTATGCTCGGGCCCATAGGGGAAACCGGTGATGTTTTCAGAGCCATCCTCGGTGATCACTAGAATATCATGCTCGCGATAACCGCCCGCTCCCGGCTGGTCTTCGGGAACCATAATCATCGGCTCCATAGAAACCACCATGTTGGGCTCAAGTGTCGTTTCAACATCCTCGCGCAGCTCAACACCCGCCTCGCGGCCATAATAATGGCTGAGCACGCCAAACGAATGGCCATAGCCAAATGAGCGGTACTTCAGCAAATCCCAATCACGGTACATCTGGTTCAATTCAAGCGCGATATCGCAGCACCGCGCACCGGGCTTCATGAGCTCTAGCCCGCGCTCATGCAAGGCCACGTTTTTCTGCCAAAGCTCAAGCTCCGCATCGCCTGCGTAATCGCAGAACATGGTGCGTTCCAACGCTGTGTAATAGCCAAAGATCATCGGGAAAGCGTTGAGGCTGAGGATATCGCCAGACTGGATAATCTTGTTGGTGACGGGATTATGGGCACCATCTGTGTTGATGCCCGACTGGAACCAGGTCCAGGTGTCCATAAGCTCCACATAGGGGTGGTTAGAACCGATTTCGCGCAACATAGCGATTGTTGTGGCAATCGCCACTTCGTGCTCGGGCACACCAGCGGCAATGGCCTTTGCGCATGCCGCGCCACCAATATCTGCGGTGCGCGCGCCTTCCTTGATGAGCTTGATTTCTTCATCAGACTTAACCGTGCGCATCCACATGGATGGCTGACCCACATCCACAAACTCAACGCCGGGCAAGGCATCTTGCAGCGCTTTGTAGAGATCAAGGCTCAAATGATCGAACTCAATGCCCAATCTCTTTACACCGGGCGTGAGCTGGCGCACGGCCTCGTAATAATTATCGCGCCGCCAGTCTGTGTAGGTGACATTGTCACCATATGAGCGCCGCCAGGGCTGGCCGCCATCGATACCAGCGGAAATGGTGGTTGCCGCATCTTGTGTGATGACCATGCCGTATTTGCGGCCGAAATAGCAGTACAGAAAGCCCGAATAATAATTGATGCAGTGGTAAGACGTGAACAATGCACCATCGACATCATTTTCTGCCATCCAGGCACGCATATCGTTTTGACGGCGCTCCATCTCGCCATCGGAAAAAGGCGAATATTCCTTCTCGCCATTGTGCCAGCGCACAACGTGCAACATGTCATCTGTTGTGTTCATTATCGTCTCCCAGTGCGTTTATTCGCCTTTGACAACCGCCGCAGTTTGACCAAACAAAACGCTCTTGCCCGCTTCGGTAACCGAGTTGTTGCGTAGGCCTTCGCCCCTTTTGTAAGCCTCAATAACGGCAGGACGCGCTTGCATGGTTTCATACCAGCGTTTCAAGCTGGGAAAGTCGTTCAAATCCTGCTTCTGACGTTCATGAGAAACCGTCCAGGGATAACAGGCCATATCCGCGATAGAGTAGTCGCCATTGATATACTCATTATATTTAAGTTGTTTATTAAGAACGCCGTATAAACGATTTGTTTCATTCACATAACGCTCAATTGCATATGGAATTTGGTCTGGCGCATATGCGTTAAAATGGTGGTTCTGGCCAGCCATCGGACCAAGCCCGCCCATCTGCCACATCAACCATTGCAATGTGTCGTTGCGTCCGCGCACATCGTTGGGCAAAAATTTGCCAGTTTTCTCCGCGAGATAAATCAAGATTGCGCCGGATTCAAATGTTGTGATCGGATCGCCACCATCAGCAGGGGCATGATCAATCGTTGCTGGCATGCGGTTATTTGGTGAAAACGACAAAAAATGTGCATCAAACTGATCGCCTGCAGAGATGTCGACAGGCTTGATGACATAATCAAGCCCTGCTTCTTCTAAGAAGATCGTAATTTTGTGACCATTTGGCGTGGGCCAATAATAGAGATCAATCATGTCGGGATGTCCTTGTGGAGGTTGGAAGGGGTCATCAACCCAAAATCCTTACCTCTCCCCTCCACATCGCGCAAGCCCGATTGATCGTCAACTTGTGACTTCACAAATCGCCCTTCCAGGCTCATACTTATATTCATGAGAAACGCGCATCTGTCAGCACTGGCCGGCGCTTTCTTGCTGGGCGTTTCCGGCCAATCTTTGCACGCTGGCGAGATCATCGCCGGTGAGTTCTCTTTCAGTGACGAACTGGGCGGTTTTCGCATTTTGTCCGTCAGTGGCAACGGAACACCGGATAATCCATTTGTTGTGGTTCAGGAATTAAGCGGCATCAGGCCTTCCATTCTCACAATCAAACGTCTCAATGTGCCTGAGGAACCCATAAACAAATCGGGATGGCGCATTCCTTCCGGCGGCACGCAGGTTG
Source organism: Hyphomicrobiales bacterium (assembly GCA_051010095.1). Lineage (GTDB taxonomy): Bacteria > Pseudomonadota > Alphaproteobacteria > Rhizobiales > CAJQND01 > CAJQND01. The sequence goes on along the minus strand of JBPCVX010000323.1, from coordinate 5,132 downwards.
CCTTGCGTACAGTTACCAAGAACAAAACCCGCAAGGTTTGGGTCGGTTTTGACATTGAGCTGCAGGAAATTCTGCACAGCCCCAGCACCCACAGCGATGGTTTATCGTTCGACCAGCTTGGAAAAGATGAACGCGACATTCGGGCAGACAGGTTCGATCTCGTCGATCGGCAGTTCGAACCCTATGATCGCATTCAGTTTTTCGAAGGCAGGGTCAATCCCGACATGACCGCATCCTTCAGCATGCGGATTACAGATGTAACACCGCGCGATGTGTTTTACTTGGTGCAGGAGCCACGGTTTTTGGTGGCTCAACTGAAATATCGACGTCGATATGCCTCCGCAAGGTTACAGGTGAATCAGCTCAAGTAGCGAGTTTCTTTGCATTGCCGGTTTGATTTTCAGAAATCTATCCTTACCAACGAAAGGTCAGTCGCGAAAAACGTTTAGCGCATAGCGTTAAATAAATCAAAAAATCAACACGCAACAAACGAACGCCTGTACTCAAAAAGCCCCCAGGTGCGTCAAGGCTTTGTTCTAAAAGTATGGCGAATTCCGTGTTGCTACAGAATCGCTACATATTTTTACGCTTTAGAATCACGTTCTTTACCAAGCACCGAAAAAATGGGCGCCTGTTAACAAAAGAGCATCCAAATTTTGGAAATCGTGCTATAGAGATCGCCATAGGTCACTCATTGCGCTGTGTAAATCTATCCAAGCAGGCGAAGTGATCGGGTAGCGCATATATTAAAGAGTATAACGACATGAAAACTTTAGCCGCAATTCTAACCGTCGCCATTTCAACGTGCGCGTTTGCAATTTCCGCCCAGGCTGCAGGGCCTGAGTATATTCCGCAAGGACATGTCTACTCTCCCAACAGCAACAGCTTGCCACCAAGCCAAAGCCGACAAGCAGAGATTGAACGCCGCGCTGACGAGCTTCAGGTGCAGCGCTATAACAGGGAATTGCGCCAACGTCGTAGCTTTGAATATATGAACTTGAACCGTTTTGATTTCGGCAACCCAAATAACACGCTCGATAATTGGTAAGCCTTGGCGTTAAGTACGCTTCCAAGATATTGAAGACGCCCCGTCAGAGAATCTCTAGCGGGGCCTTTTTGTGCGCGACGTGCCGAGCTGCGCTTTTAACGATCCATGATATGACCTAGTGAACCGTTTGCAGCCAGTCTCGCGCCAAGCGTTGTGCCGCAGCAACTTCATCTTGTGACAATTCAGATGCAATTTCGCGACGATAGGTCCGCGCATCACAATTGCCACGTGATGCGGCTAAGTTAAACCACTTATGGGCGGCTATAAGATCGCGCTTCACGTTTCTTCCAAGAGAATAGATTAGCCCCAACTGAAACAGCGTCTCAGATGTTCCGTTGCGTGCGGCTTGCTCCATTTGTTTAACCGCTGATGTTTCAACGTTATTGATCATGTTCCCAGCCTCTTTGTTTACTGCCTTCCCAGCGCGCTTGACGCCTCCCCGGATGCAGTGTGTTGCTTTCGACACTTTTGTGCCGTCTATGTAGTGAAGTTTGACAGCAAGCGGGCCAACAACGCGTTAAAAAGGGTGCTTAATGGAAGTTGAAGCAGTTCTAAACGCTTCGTTACATTTACAAAATTTTAGCCTTGGGAAACTGCGCATGTCCTGCAATTGCCCAATAAAGTTTACCATCGGTTTAGGATCAGAATTCACAGTCGCGTAACCACAACACGAACTTGTTTGGCATTTGAATTAAAACGATTGCACGGGGCAAGCGTGAACAAGTTACTGCAGCGGCGGAGAAATTCCGTATGTTCCGATCATTGGCAGATGGTCTGAACCGCCATCTTTGCCAAGTTTAGGGAAGTTCAAAGGGCGCACACCGTTTGAAATAAACTGATGGTCAATTGAAAGCTGCGGGAAACCAAAAAACCATGTCGGCCAAGAAGGCAACTCTGTCATGCGCCAAAGGCCCGCAAATTCTGACAATCCTAACAGCATGATTGAATAGGGTGTCGCGTTAAAATCGCCCGCCACAATAACAGGCCCCTCCGCTGTAAATGTCGCTCCGGCCAGGCTCTTAATCTGTTCCCATTGCGCAAAAGGTGTGTTTGGACGCACCAAATGCACCGCAAAAAGCGTCACACCTTTAAATTCCTTGCCAAAACGCACCCTAATCATCGCGGGCCCTGCCCAACGGGCATGCGGAGTTGCCTCTTCAAAAGGCACCTTCGACAATATGGCGATACCACAATAAGGAATGTGCCAACATTGCGCCTGATGCGGGTAATCGGTCTTTAACTGTTCAAGCAGCGCCTTTCGGCTTGGCGCGGTTTCCGCAAAAAGCACCACATCTGCATTCGCATCTTTAACAGCGGCAACAATCTTGTCGTCATCTCGATTTCGCGACCAGATATTAAACCACATGAGGCGCAGTTTCACTTCACCCTCAGAAAGCGCAAGATCTTCACCGGGCTGCTGGTCATGCCCAGGCCAATAACCCGCAAAAATAACGGTGGCAATCGCAGCAATGACCAAACACGCGCCAGCAAAGCGCTTTCGGCGCGTCAGAAAGAGAACGCCTATCGCAACGGCAAGCCCCGCAATCGCACCAATCAGGTGCACGCGTAAATGCGAAACAGCATCAAATGGTATCCAGATGCCGCCCAAATAGCCAAGCCCCAGGCAAAGTGCTGCCAAAGCAAGCGAAATGGCGCATAGCAACGCCGCCCCGCTTGGAAACACTGGCCGAATTGGCCTGACGTTCTTGTGCCAATCCCGCTTAGCCTCACTTTGAGCATTCATAAAAAGCAACCTGACTTCTTCGATGCCCAAACTTCACATGGACACGTGACCAATTTCTTACGAGCACACCTGCAACCAACTTCATATCATGCGTTTAAGTGTATCGTCTCGATCAATAAAGTGATGCTTTAGCGCAGCACCCACATGTCCGGCAACCAGCACAATCCCAGCGTATGCAAAATAGTAATGGATCGCGGTCGCAACATCGCGTGTTGCATCAGATTTCGATAACAATGCTGGCAACTCGAATAAGCCGAACATAGAGACCCCCTGCCCCGACGCGGTGGTGATCACATAGCCGGTTAGAGGAACGACAATCATCAAAGCATAAAGGGTCCAGTGCATCACCTTCGAACCAACCCGCTCAAACAACGACAAATTATTGCTCGCCCGCGGCGGGCGATTGAACGTTTGCCAGCCGATTTTGAAACATGCCAGAGCGAGCACCACGACGCCAAGAGCTTTATGAAGCTCTAAGCTGTCATGGTACCAGGGATCATAGTAACTCAACCCGACCATCCACCACCCGAGCACGATAAGGCCGATAATGCAGAACGCGATTATCCAATGCAGAAGCTTGGATACGAGCCAAAATCGGGTTTCAGAGTTGTAAATCATGGGGGCTTTGACCGGGCTTTACTTTTTCTTGATGGCCTCAATCATGAGCTCAAGGTCAACCTTTTCTGCAGCCGGGCCCAAATTATAGCCCATGCCGAAGTCTTTGCGGGTCAGTGAGTAGGTGCCCTCAAATCCAGCACGATAACCACCCCAAGGGTCCTTGCCTTCGCCGATTTTCTTGATTTCAAATGAAATTGGCTTGGTCACGCCCAGCAAAGTCAAATCTCCACTCAACATGCCGCCACTTTCATCACCTTCAAATTTTGTGCTTTTAAAGGTGGCAGTTGGAAACTTGTCGGTATTCATAAAGTCTCCACTGCGTAGGTGCTTATCGCGATCTACCCAATTACTATCGATGCTGGACGTATCGATAGTCAGTTCAATACTTTGAGCTTCTGGACCTTTTGATGGGTCGTAGTTCATTGTGCCTTCAAACTTGTTGAAGCGGCCCACAAGCCAGCTGTATCCCAGATGTTTGGTGCGGAATTGAATAAATGAATGTGATAAATCGATAGTATATTCTTCAGCGCTCGCGGTAATTGGTGCAACCACAAAAAGGGTTGCGGCTAACGCGGCGGAGGCCGCGAAACTTTTCACATATTTCATCATAGGGTGTGTCCTCGCTTGGGATATATAAATGTGCTTCTAATAGGGACATTTAATGCAGCAGATCAATTCAGATCATTTCGCTTTTTCGTGAACGCAAATGCGAGCACAGATAGATTTTTGGTATTGTTGACACAGGTCGATGCACGCTCACGCACCCCTTGCGAATGTTTTTCTGCCTCGAGCTGGGAGACGAGCAAATGAACCACAATAAAAATACGAGACATGGCCCCTTCACAAAGCGAATGAGCATAGTGTTGTTTGGTCCACTGTTGCTGGTCACACTGCTCTTTTTCAATGTCAGCGCGCGAGCTGCCACATGGGAGTTCAACTAAGTCGGATGGCGTTACAATAATGGCGGCGAAATAGTTTATACTGGCGGGGAAATATCGGGATATTTCTCTGGTGACGACATAAACGGAAACAACATCTTAGAACTCTCAGAAGTGAGCGCATATTACTTGGAGTTTACCAACGATCGGTTCCTCCGGGATTTCAGCCATGATTTGTCTGACCTTGAATTCTTCAAATATACCATTGGCACTTTAGGCTTCCCGCCAAGTTTTCCGCTGTTTAGCAATGACGGCGTGCTGGCTTATGATGCCGATGACGGTGTGATCGCGTGGAGCCCCGTAGTAACCGGCTCCGCTGTGCTCAGCACGCTTGAACCAGCGAACGTGCGCTATGTGCCACTTCCCGCAGCATTGTTGCTGTTTTTAAGTGCGATTGGCGGAATGCTTGGTATCACCAAATTAAAAACGCGCCAGAATTAAAGTTGCAGCTTCATGCCTTCATGGCTTCTCACAAAGCCTAGACGTTCATAGAACCTGTGTGCATCTGGTCTTGTCTTGTCGGTGGTGAGTTGTGCCAACAGGCAGCCGTGCGCGCGGGCCTCGTTAAGCGCAAATTCCATCATCTGCTGGCCGACCCCCTCGCCGCGCAGATTAGATGATACGCGCACTGCCTCGATAAGGCAGCGCTCATTTCCGCCGCGCGAAAGATAAGGGATGTAAGTGACCTGATAGACCCCAACCACGTCGTTATTGCGTTCGGCCACCATGAGATGGTTGCGCGCATCACGGTCGATTTCATCAAAAGCATCAAGATATTTCTGGA
>JBPCVX010000322.1:0-13427 GCA_051010095.1 Hyphomicrobiales bacterium | reverse complement strand
GTGTGCCCACCCCATGTTCGGTGAACAGCTCTAACAACACAATATGGGGAACGCGTCCGTCCTGGATCACAACCCCATCCACGCCCGCTTCAACCACGCCCATAGCGCTTTCGATTTTCGGGATCATGCCGCCGGAAATGGTGTCATTGTCGATGAGCGCCCGGGCACTGTTGAGTGATAACTCGCGCACCAGATTACCTTCTTTGTCGAGCACCCCTTCAACATCGGTGAGCAACAGCAGGCGCTTGGCGGTAAGTGCGGTGGCGATGGCGCCGGCAAACGTGTCTGCGTTAATATTGTATGTGTCGCCTTCAGGTGAAGTGGCAAGTGGGGCGATCACAGGAATGGCATCTGAATACAAAATGGTCTCAAGCAGGCCGGCATCCACATGGGTGGGTTCCCCCACAAAGCCGAGATCAAGAATGCGCTCAATATTGGAGGCTGGGTCTTTCTTGGTGCGCCGCAATTTGCGTGCCATCACCAACCCGCCATCCTTGCCGGAAATGCCGATAGCGCGGCCGCCTGCCTTTTGCATGTTGGCAACGATTGATTTGTTGATAGAGCCTGCCAGCACCATCTCAACCACTTCAACGGTTTCCTTGTCGGTGACGCGCAAGCCATCTTCAAACGAGGATTGAATGCTGAGGCGGTCTAGCATGGAGCCGATTTGCGGGCCCCCGCCATGCACAACAATCGGGTTCACGCCAGTTTGCTTTAGCTGCACGATGTCTGAGGCAAAATTGCCCGCGAGTTTCTCATCGCCCATGGCATGGCCGCCATATTTCACAACAACGGTTTCGCCGTCATATTGCTGCATGAACGGCAGCGCCTCTGAAAGAATGCGCACTTGATCGTCGCGTGAAATCGTTTGTGGTGTGTGTTGATCGTTCATCGTCTTTATCCGGTCTTTAAGGCGGATAATGAATACAGCCTAAAGACCGGCTAGCATAGCGATTTCCGCACGCAAGTGTGGAATGCCGACGCCCTTCACCGACGATGTGAGATGAATTTCCGGGTGGGCGGCAGGGCGCTTTGCAAGCCCTGCTTCAACGCCCGCGACGATCTCTGCCAAAGGCCCCGGTTTCATTTTATCAGCCTTGGTGAGCACAATCTGATAGGTAACAGCGGTTTCATCCAGCATATCCATCATCTCAAGATCGCTTGATTTAAAGCCATGACGGGCATCGATGAGAATAAACACCCGGCGCAATGCCGCGCGCCCGCGCAGATAATCGCGGATCAGAATGTTCCATTGCTCAATCAACTTGCGTTCAGCACGCGCATAGCCATAGCCCGGCATATCCACCAGAAAGAGCGCATCGTTGATGTTGAAATAATTCAGCTCGCGGGTGCGCCCTGGCGTGTTGGATGTGCGTGCCAGGGCGTTATGGCCGGTGAGTGCATTCAACAGACTTGATTTGCCCACATTCGACCGGCCCGCAAAAGCCACCTCGCAGTTCATCGGCGCGGGCAGCTGTTCGATTTCCGCAACACCCATAATAAAAGTGCATTGGCCAGCGAAGAGCTTTCGGCCGGTTTCGAGCTGGCTTTCAGAAAACGTGGTTTCTAGAGCCCCGTCAGACGACATCTAACTGCCTTCTTCCTCGGCTTTTTTGGTGCCTCGGCCGAACATTCGCTTCAAATTTTGAAACAGCTCAATCTTAACGCCGTGGCGGGTCATGATAATCGACTGCTGAATGATTGAAAGGAAGTTGTTCCACGCCCAATAAATCACCAGGCCAGCCGGGAAAGTTGCCAGCAGGAAGGTGAACACAACCGGCATCCAGGTGAAGATTTTTGCCTGCATAGGGTCGGTTGGGGCCGGGTTCAGCTGCATCTGAACGAACATCGTAATGCCCATCAGCAAAGGCCAAACGCCAATCAACAAGAACTGCGGAACGTCGAAGGGCAGCAAACCGAACAGGTTGAAAATACTGGTTGGGTCTGGCGCGGAAAGGTCTTTGATCCATCCAAAGAAAGGTTCATGGCGCATGGTGATGGTGCCATAGAGCACCTTATACAGCGCGAAGAAGACCGGAATTTGTAACAGCACCGGCAAACAACCGGAAACAGGATTGACCTTCTCTTTCTTGTAGAGCTCCATCATTCCCATTTGAACTTTTTGGCGGTCGTCGCCGTGGCGTTCTTTCGGTTTCTCCATTTCGGGCTGCAGCTTCTTCATTTTCGCCATTGAAGAATAAGACTTGTTGGCGATGGGGAAGAACAACAGCTTCAACAAAACCGTTGTGAGCAAAATGGCGATGCCAAAATTGCCGGTCATGGACTGGAAGAATTGCAACACAAAATACATCGGTTTGGTGATGTAATAGAACCATCCCCAGTCGATCATCAGCGAGAATTTGTTGATGCCTGGGCTTTCTTCATAAGTGTCGACGAGCTCAACAACCTTAGCGCCTGCAAAGATGTGACTTTTCGTGGAGGCACTTGCACCTGGCTCAATGTTGATGCCTTGCGCATCCACGTAGTCAGCGCGAAACACATCACGTCCTGCTTCGGGGTAATCCCCGAAGCGGGCTTGCACTTTGCGCTTTTGGTCGGGCACGAGTGCAACGGCCCAATATTTGTCTGTTATGCCAAGCCATCCGCCGGTTGTGTCGACCTTTGTGGCGGGTGCTTCTTGCAAATCACCGTAATCAATTTCCTCAAGCTTGTCGTTGAGTACACCAATCAAGCCCTCATGGAGGAAGTAGAAATCTTCAACGTCCGGCTTTCCGCGCCGGGTCACCTGAGCATATGGAAAGAGTGTTACAGGAGCAGCAGAGCTATTCTTCACTGTTTGCTCAATGGTGAACATATAGTCCTGATCAACCGAAATAGTGCGCTGAAACTCTATCCCGGCGCCATTGTCCCAGGTGATCGTAACCGGATTATCAACGCCAAGTTTTGCGTCTTCAGCGGCCTGCCAAACTGTATTCGCATCAGGCACTTTTACGCCTTGTGCGGCAAGCCATCCGCCTTCAATATAATATGGATCGGGAGAACCGATGGGCGATAGCAGTTTAATCACCGGGCTCTCAGGGTCCACTTGCTCGTGGTATTTTAACAGGCTCAGTTCATCCAAGCGGCCGCCGCGCAGATTCAGCGATCCGGAAAGGCTTGGTGTTTCAATAGCAATACGGCGTGCGGCAGGTTGCGCCTCAGAACTGCTTTCACTGCCTGGTTGAGGCGGTGCGACACCAGATTGCGGTAATGTAGGTTGGGTTGACTGGCCTTGATCAGCTTGTTGCGTTTGTTGTTGCTGGCGCGCCTGCTCGGCTGCGCGTTGCGCTTCCATTTCGCGCTGCTTGGGAATGCCATATAAAAGCTGCCACGCTAGGAAAACGCACAGCGAAAGAACCAGAGCAATAATCAGGTTTTTGTTGGTATCTTTATCCAACGCTAATGTGTCCTTTTATTGTGAGGCCGTGAAGCGGCGTTCTTCGCGCGCCTTCCAGGTCGATCGCTTCGGCGCGCCCCTTTGTGTACTTTGTCTGCTGCAAATACAAGCTCGTTTTCGAGTTCACCGAATTTGGCTTCAATTGTACCTTTGCGGCCAATTACCACGTAATCATAGCCTGCGCGCGCGTGATGACCCATATTCAAGCGCACCGCTTCGCGCAGACGCCTTTTTACCCGATTGCGCACAACTGCATTGCCAACCTTTTTTGTGACCGTAAATCCAATGCGAGGAGGATGCTGGTCGTCACGGTTGCGCGCCTGCAAAACAAGCCCAGGCGTTGCCCATGAAAATGCGCGCGCAGCAGCCAAAAAATCGCCGCGCTTTTTCAACCGTTCAAGCGGCATGCTAGATGCGTCTGCGCAAGAAGAAATATTCGGTTGGCTTGACATGATGCGCGCTGCTCCCATGGTTAGAGAGCTGGCAAATGCTTAAGCGTTATGCCGACAGGCGCTTACGCCCGCGTGCACGACGACGCGCCAAAACCTTGCGACCGCCCTTTGTGGCCTTGCGGGCCATGAAACCGTGGCGGCGTTTGCGAACCAGTCGGCTTGGTTGAAATGTCCGTTTCACTTGTCTTAACTCCACATGCTTTCACTGGCGCCAGTACAATTTGCCAGCTTGGAGCAGGTTTAACCGCCCTCACAATGAAATTCCGTTGAATGTGCGCGCTTATTGGCAGAAGAGGGCGCCCAAGTCAACGAAAGCCCGCATCTTTCGCATCACTTTTTTGCATCTCTGTTCTGTGAACTCTAGTTAGCGTACGGTCAAAACACGGTGAAGTGCTGATTTTGACAGACAATTGTTGCCTATTTTATGGTTTTGTACCTTCGACTGCGAATTCGCGAGGGGCGGGGAAAAGGATAATCGCTGATGAACGAGAGCCTAGAGTCGGGCGGAGTTGCGCCATCACAGGCAAGCCCAGTGCGCAGATTTGCGCCGCTGGCGATTATTATTGCTGCTGCGGGTTTTGTCTATCTGATGGGGTGGCATCACTATCTAAACCCAACAAAACTCGCAGAAAACAGGGATTTGTTGCGTCAATTCGTCGATTCAAATCTTTTGCTGGCTCTGCTTGCATATGCGGGCATCTATATCGCAATCGTGGCCTTTTCTTTACCGGGCGGTGCAGTGGCAACGGTTGCCGGCGGATTTTTGTTTGGCTGGCTCGTTGGCGGCACTGTAACGGTTTTTGCGGCAACCATTGGCGCAACACTGTTGTTTTTGGCTGCAAGAACCTCGTTGGGCGAAATGTTGCGTGAAAAAGCTGGCTCTGCCGTGCGCAAGCTTTCCGATGGCTTTCAAGAAAATGCCTTTAACTACATGCTGTTTTTGCGTTTGGTCCCGGCATTTCCATTTTGGTTGGTCAATTTGGCCCCGGCGTTTCTGGGCGTGCCGTTGAAAACTTATGCGATTGCAACCTTCATTGGCATTATCCCTGGAACATTTGCTTTTTCGTTTGTCGGCGCCGGCTTTGATAGTGTGATTGCAGCTCAGCAGGCCAACTACAATGCGTGTGTTGCTGAAAAGGGTGCAGATGCTTGCACATTTTCAATCGATTTGGGCTCTTTGATCACCAAAGAACTATTGTTAGCATTTGCTGCACTTGGCGTTGTGGCAATTCTTCCTGTAATCGTGCAGAAACTCCGCAAAAAGAAATCGTGATGGGTCTGCCCATTGCTGTAAGACACTCAAGCCCAAAGCGAGGAACATATGGCTGAAACCACTTCGTGCGACATTTGCATTATTGGCGCGGGCTCCGGCGGGCTCACAGTTGCCGCTGCGGCATCCCAGTTTGGTTCATCAGTTGTGCTGATTGAAAAAGGTGAAATGGGTGGTGATTGTTTGAACTATGGCTGTGTCCCCTCAAAGGCACTCATCGCTGCAGGCAAAGCTGCATATGCGCAAAGCCATTCAGCTCAATTTGGTATCAAGCCTGTAACACCAGAAGTCGATTTCCAAGCCGTCCATGATCACATTCATGGGGTGATTGCGGCCATCGAGCCAAACGATTCTCAAGAACGATTTGAAGGCCTGGGTGTTGATGTCATCCGCGCCGAAGCCAAGTTTATTGATAAGAAGACCGTGCAAGCTGGTGACCGGTTAATCACCGCGCGTCGTTTTGTGGTGGCCACCGGCTCTTCGCCAAGTGCACCGCCAATTCCGGGCCTCAACACAGTGCCCTATCTCACCAATGAGATCATCTTTAACAATACCGAGTTGCCCAACCCGCTGATCATTATTGGTGGTGGGCCGATCGGGATGGAAATGGCACAAGCCCACGCCCGCCTTGGGGCCGATGTTACTGTGTTGGAAGCGTTCACACCACTTGGTAAGGATGATCCCGAGCTCACCAAGTTCGTGCTTAACCAGCTTGTCGATGAAGGCATTCGCATTATGGCGGGTGTTAAAGTGAGTAATGTCAGCCAGCACGATCAAGGTGTTGCGGTCGATGTTGAGTTTGATGGTAAGCAGGAAACCCTTGTTGCAGCTCAGCTTCTGGTGGCAGCAGGCCGCAAGCCAAATGTCGATGGGTTGGGTTTGGAGGCTGCCGGTATCAAATTTTCTGATCGCGGCATTCAAGTGAATAAGTCACTGAAAACCTCAAATTCGCGGGTCTATGCCATTGGCGATGTGGCAGGCTCGCTGCAATTCACACACATGGCCGGATACCACGCCGGCCTGGTGATTAGGAATGCGCTTTTTGGTGCGCCAACAACGGTAAGCACAGATCACATTCCCTGGGTCACCTACACCGATCCTGAATTGGCGAATGTTGGGCTTAGCGAAGATCAAGCCCGTGAAAAACATAAAAACATTAAAGTGTTGCGATGGCCGTTTGCAGAAAACGATCGTGCACAGGCAGAACGAAAAGCCAATGGATTGATCAAAGTAATTGTTACACCGAAGGGTAAGATCTTGGGTGCGGCAATTGTTGGGTCAAATGCAGGTGAACTTATTCAACCCTGGGCACTTGCGGTCTCGTCCGGGCTCACGATCCGCGCCTTTGTTGACTATGTCGCACCATATCCAACACTTGGTGAGGTTTCCAAGCGTGCAGCAATTACTTTCTATTCTGAGTTGACATCCAACCGCTGGCTTAATCTACTCCAGAAGATCGCCAAGAAGTTCGGATAGACCGGAAAATATGAAAAAGAGCGACCGCCATCGCCCGGTGGAGCCAATCCAGCAAAAGGCCAACGGTGCGCCCGCGCATCAAGCCCCCTTGCGTCCAACGCGAGGTCTTTCCACTAAACTTTTGGCACTTACGATTCTTTTTGTGATGTTGGGAGAGGTGCTGATCTACGTGCCGTCCATTGCAAATTTCCGCGTGACCTGGCTGCGTGATCGGCTGGCTGTTGCCGATGTGGCAGCGCTGGTGCTGGATGCAGCGCCCGACAACATGGTGCCGCCAAATGTGCGTGATGAACTTCTTGATCGCGCTGGTGCCAAGGCGATTGCTGTTAAGCGCGGAAACACGCGTACTCTTATGTTGCAGCCCGAAGTTACCGTAACCGTTGATGAGCATTTTGATTTGCGCAGCGCCAGCTGGTGGGAAAATATTGTCGATGCATTTGGTGCCCTGTTTGCTGGAAATGGCAGGGTCATCCGTGTTGTGGATTCGCCCCTGATGGCTGCTGATGAAGTTACCGACATCGTGATAGACGAAACCCCGCTGCGCAAGGCGATGTTCAACTACTCATTCAATATTCTCACATTATCGATTGTATTGTCGCTGCTTGTGGCGGGTTGTGTTTTTCTTGTGTTGAACAATTTGATGGTAAAGCCCATCCGTCGCATGACGCGCGCGATGTTACGGTACTCAGAAGACCCTGAAGACCCTGGCCGGGTTATCCAACCGTCGGGGCGCACCGATGAGATTGGCACTGCGGAAACTGAATTGCAAAACATGCAATCTGAACTGTCAAACGCATTGCAGCAGAAAAACAGGCTTGCAGCACTCGGGTTGGCAGTCTCCAAGATTAGCCACGACTTGCGCAACATGCTCGCATCCGCGCAGGTGATATCCGACCGGCTCATTCTTGTTGATGATCCAACAGTGAAGAAATTTGCACCAAAGCTCATTAATTCGCTCGACCGCGCCATCGATTTTTGTGTGCAGACGTTGAAATATGGCCGCGTCCAAGAACCCGAGCCGCGCCGAGATCAATTTTTCCTGCGCATGGTTGTAGATGATGTAATTGATAATGCAGCACCACAAACCTCAAGCCGGGTGGTGCTGTACAATGATGTGCCAAAAGATGTGAAAATTGATGCTGACCGCGAACAAATTTTCCGCCTGCTTATGAACTTGGTGCGCAACGCGGCGGAAGCTGTGGAAAGTAATATTGTGAATTTGAATGGTGTCGAAGGGGCCGTTCACATTGATGCTTGGCGTGAAAGTACACTGGTGACGATAGAGGTTTGCGACAACGGCCCAGGAGTTTCAGAGAAAGCACGCGTGCACTTGTTTGAGGCTTTCCAAGGCTCTGCGAAAGCCGGTGGAACCGGGCTTGGGCTTGCGATTGCAGCAGAGTTGGCGCGTGCCCATGGAGGTGATGTGTCTTTGCGTGAGAGTGATGAAGGTGCTTGTTTCTGGGTCACTATTCCAGACAGTGTAAGAGAGCTTTCGCCGGGGCGTCGCGGCGAGGTTGAACATGCGTGAGTAAGAGCAGAACGATGGGATTTACCCACTGATTTTGTGTCGGCGCACCATAAACCAGACAAATGCCAAAATTTGCACTCCTAAACAGATGCCAAGGGCTGCCTGATAGCCCTGCGGCGCATAACCACCGCCTGTTGTTTGCGGCCACAGATCGATGATCATACCAAATGCATATTGCACAACAAACGCAGCTACAAACGCAAACAGATTGAGCGCTGTGTTGGCGCGCGCTGCCAATTGCGTTCCAAAATGTGCGGCAAGCCAGGGATAGGCCAAAATACCAGCCTGGCCGAGCAACCCATAAAAGAACCATCCAACGGGCACAGTGCCGGGCACCTGCACGATAATCGCAATCTGGGTGACGAAGAATAGTCCAAGGATGCCCGCCATGGCGGTGAGCAGGCTCACGCCTTTCCGGCCCAACCAATCGCCGACAACACCGATCACGAAAGTGCCGATGAGAAAGGCAAGCGCCATGATGCCAAGCTGCTGCGCAACGCCGTCGCGTGCAAGCCCTGCAATATCACGCATCCAAGGACCTGCCCACAATGTTTGGGTTGAGAAGTGCACACCCAAGGTGAGGGCTGCCAGGGGCGCAACAATCCAGAACACCTTGCTTGTGTAAATACTGGTTGTAGCCCTTAGCTGGTCAACTAACGGTTCGGGTGCTGCACGCTCCGTTTCGCGGGGAACTGCAAAATAGATGATTGCCGCAACACCCAGCGCCAGTCCACAGAGAACCTCGAACAATCCGCGCCACCCGATCTGTTGCACCAGAAAGTCTGTCGGCAAGGTGGCCGCGAAAAAGCCCAAACCCCCGGCTGCGGCGATGACCCCGTTGGCCAAAGCCCAGCGCTGTTCAGGCACCCATAGGGTAACAGCCTTAAACCCCGCCATGAGCGCGCCAGCAGACCCTAGACCAATGAGCATGCGCGCCAGAAAAAGCCCTGCCAGCCCTTCCACCCACGAAAACAATAATGTGCCCAAGGCCGACACACACACGAGCACCGCCTGCACGATGCGTGGGCCATAGCGGTCGAGCAGAAGGCCCAACGGCACTTGAAACAGCGCAAACCCAAATAAATAGGCGGATGTGACAAAGCCAAGTTCACTGGCACTTAAGCCGATGTCACGCACCAGATCTGGTGCAACGATGGCATTCACCGCCGCTAACATGTTGGACAAGAAAAACCCAAGCGCGAAAGGAGCAAGCACAAACAGGCCAGTTTGCGTGGTGCTAAGGGTGGATGAGGTTTGAGGCATTATCAGCCTTCAAGAAGACCTACTCAATTTCGATAACCACACCTTCGCGGCGCGGATCAGCGCCCCCATCGAGGCCTTCATCGGTAATGCGGATACCATGAAGACCTGAGTTTAGCGAACGCACGGATATCTCATGGCCCATCTCAGTGAGTTGTTCTTTGTAAGTTCCAAGAGGTGTGTTTTCCTCAAGGTCGGTCTTGCCGTTGCGGTTCACATGGTGGGGCAGGTTTATGGCCTGTTGCATGGGCATTTGCCAATCGATCAAGGCAACAACGGTTTTGGTTACATAGCCAATGATGCGGCTGCCGCCAGGTGACCCGATCGCTGCAAACAAGCCGCCATCGGGGCTAAATATAAGCGTGGGTGACATGGATGAGCGCGGTCTCTTGCCAGGTGCTGCTGCATTGGCAACCGGTGCGCCGTCTTTTTCAGGCCGGAACGAGAAATCTGTAAGCTGGTTATTGAGCAGAAATCCATGCACCATTTGATGCGCGCCGAAACCACCTTCGATAGATGTGGTCATGGAAACTGCATTGCCTTGTTTGTCCACGATTACAAGGTGACTGGTGCCAGGCCGGGTCGCATCGTCTGCTTGAGACTTTTTCTCTGGCGCACCTGGTGGCGATCCCGCTTTAGCCTTGCCCATGGATTTGACTTTGGAAATAATGTTTGAGCGGTCGGTCAGATATTCCTGATCGAGCAAACCTTCGGTGGGCACTTTCACAAAATCAGCATCTGCCATGAACACGCCGCGATCGGCAAATGCGAGCCTGCTTGCCTCGCTCACCAGATGCACCGTTTCCAAAGAGCCTGGTTTCATACCGCCAACATTAAAGCGCTCCAGCATTTTCAACGTCATGAGGCTGGTGAGGCCTCCAGATGTGGGAGGGCCCATGCCGCAAACTTTATAGCCGCGATATACAGCGCAAACCCCATCGCGTCGTTTGGCTTTGTAGTTTTTCAGATCTGCTGATGAGAGATAGCCAGGATTAGGCTGATGAGTGCGCACCGCGCGCACCATAGCAGTGGCGATTTCGCCTTCGTAAAACCCTTTAGGGCCTTCGTTGGCGATTGTTTCAAGGGTCTCGGCATAGTCAGGGTTGGTGAGCAGGTAACCCACCGGGTGAGGCTTCAAGCCATCATCGGTTTCTCTATAAAAATGGCGCTTGGCCGCGTCTTGGGTTTGCAGTAATTCAAACCGTTCCAGCAAGGTGTAGAGCCTGGGGCTTACCGCGAAACCACCGCGCGCAAGCCTGATTGCCGGTTGGAAAAGTACCTTCCAGTCAAGCTTGCCATGATCTTTATGGGCAAGCGCCATCATGGCAATAACGCCTGGCACTCCAACCGCGCGCCCGCCAATTACCACGTCAAAAAACTTCATTGGCGTGCCGTCAGCTTTTAAGAACAGCTTCGGTGTTATCGCTTCAGGCGCTGTTTCGCGACCATCATAAGTGTCTAGCTTGTAAGATGCTTTTGCCCAATGAAGCATAAATGCTCCGCCGCCTATGCCGGAGGACTGCGGCTCAACCAGCCCCAAAACCAATTGGGCGGCAACTGCCGCATCAACGGCGCTTCCGCCTTCGCGAATCATTTCAGCTGCTGCGTTGGAGGCATGTCTGTTTGCAGTTGCCACCATGGCATTTTGCGCAAATGCGGGCGCTGATGCCCAAGCGCCCAGAAGAACAATGACAACCAACAAATATTTGCGCATGGTGCAGACCAGACCTTAGAGTGTGTGTAACAATTATATGACGATTTAGCACGATGATGGCAGGTACAGGCAAATATAATCTTATTACCGATGTGGATGGAATCCGCGTCGGCAATGCTGGAAATGACGGCCTGATGAGCGGGGTGAGCGTTGTTTTGCCACCAGCAGGAACGGTTGCAGCTGTCGATGTGCGCGGCGGCGGGCCTGCCACCCGCGAAACCGATGCTTTATCGCCTGATTGTCTGGTTGAGGAAATTCATGGGCTTGTTCTCTCTGGTGGTTCTGTTTTTGGGCTCGCGGCGGCTGATGGCATTATCGCCGGGCTGGCCGAAAAAGGTGTTGGCTTTCGCTTTGGCGCGCAGCCTCATCCATGTCCGGTTGTGCCGTCTGCCTGCTTGTTTGATCTCATAAACGGCGGTGATAAAAACTGGAACAATGTTTCACCCTACCGCGCCCTTGGCCAAAAGGCCTTGGATGCCGCTGATCAACATTTTGCTCTGGGCAATCACGGTGCGGGGCTGGGCGCACTTGCGGGCACATTGAATGGCGGGCTGGGAAGCGCATCAGCGCGCTTTGATGGCCTCACCATTGGTGCCTTGGCGGCGGTCAATTCATTTGGATCTGCTGTTGCACCTGGCACAAACGCCCTGTGGGCATCGCCGTTTGTTATGGGAGATGAATTTCCTGCCAAGCCGGTGCCCCATGCTTCCCATGAGCATATAGATGTGGGCACAAAGGCCGAAGTGATCAAAGGTGCCTCACAGCCGGGCGCAAACACCACACTGTGTGTCGTTGCCACTGATGCAGCACTCACCAAAGCACAAACCAAACGTTTGGCCATCATGGCGCAGGATGGGCTGGCCCGCGCGCTCAGGCCTGTGCACACACCGTTTGATGGTGATATTGTTTTCGCGCTGGCGACGCGCGGTATTGAAGCGCCGGTGGATGCTGCACACTTGATGCGGATTGGTGCGGTTGCAGCTGATTGTTTAGCCCGCGCGATTGCCCGTGGTGTGTGGGAAGCCCGCGCCATTGGCGGGCACGCGGCGCTGCGCGATAAAATTTGAAATTTCCGCGCAAACCATCTTGCCTTTAACCGCGCAAAGGAGTAGGACAAGCCGCTCGCGGCGCATGCGCGCGCGACTTAGCACCGGTAGCTCAGCTGGATAGAGCACCAGACTACGAATCTGGGGGTCGGGGGTTCGAATCCTCCCCGGTGCGCCAATTGGCAACCACAAGCCATTGATTATCAATAAAATCATCAAATTAGCTTTACTCATTGGTACACATACTGGTACACAATTAGCAAATCTAGTTGGGTGCCTGGCTTGAATATTCCCCACTTATCGCAATCAAAATCTGGGATCTTCCGATACCGCAGACGCGTGCCAGTAGATGCGATGAAACACTTTGGCAAATGCGAAATCAAAAAATCCCTTGGCACAGATCGAGCCGTCGCTATGCGTCGATACACACGCCTTGATCGTTGGTTCGAAACTGAACTGACAAAAGCTAGATCTGGAGAACCGCTGAGTTTGCGTGATTCAACAATTCAAGCGCTTAAGGCCTCCGGGTTGAACAACGACGATTTACAATTGATCGAAGAGAAAGACAGTGGCTATCAATGGCTCTTGCGGGAGATTATCGCCCCCGATTTAGTTGATCAATTTGACATGGAAGACGACGCCGGAAATGAGCACAAAGTATCAAAGGAAGTAATTGAAGCTGTCTTCAAAGGCGAAATTCCAGCTCAGATACAAACCTTGTCTTCCGCACTAAATTTTTACTTAGAGCAAAAAGAAATTGGACTTCCCCAAAGGGATAAACAACTTGCGAATAGCATAGCACTGCTGGAAAAACGACTTATAGAATGCCTGGATACCAGAAGAGTAAATGTTAGACCTTTAAAGGACTTTACACGTTTGGAGGCGCGTGAATTTGCCGACCACCTTCTGCTTAGTTTAAAGCCAACCTCAGTACGACGAACAATCCGCACTCTTAGTGCCGCGATTAATTTGACAATTTATGAGCATGATCTCAATTTCAGAAATCGGTTTGAGAGGTTGACAATCAAAGATTCTGGTAGTCACAGAGATCAAAGAAAGCCGTTATCCGAGCAGGACATGGTGGCCCTTGAAGCAGCAATGCTCAGACATGAGAAAGATCTGTTCCCCGTCAGCGCCCAGTGGACATATTGTGCTGATTGCTTAAGAGAGTGATTTTGGCTCATCATTGCTAACTCAGGAGCAGATGATGATCCGAATCATGTCCTGGTGAGCGATTATAGCCTGCTGTTTGGATGAGCCGTCCAACCCGGATCGGGATTTTCC
>JBPCVX010000321.1:0-5508 GCA_051010095.1 Hyphomicrobiales bacterium | reverse complement strand
GCAAATCGTGCATAAAATCAACGCTTGAGCGCCATAATGCGCACATCGTGCACAAGATTTGCGCTATATTAGCATAAATCGATCAGTCTTAGGAGGAAACGCCCATGGGCCCGTTCCCGCATAACGCCCCACATGCAGAAATTTCAAAATCAAATCCAGCTGGAACAAACGGTTTCGCGTTCGTTGAGTTTGCCCACCCAGAGCCAGAAAAACTGAGTGAGCTCTTCACATCCATGGGTTTTGCGCCGCTTGCCAAACACAAAAACAAAGAAATTACGCTTTGGCAGCAAGGCGATGTGACATACGTCGTTACTGCTGAAAAAGAGAGCTTCGCGACACACTTTGTTGAAGAGCACGGCCCTTGCGCAGTATCAATGGGATGGCACGTTGTTGATGCCCAGCATGCGTTTGAACATGCGATTGCCCATGGTGCGGAAGCCGCCGACGCGGACGGGCTAACATTTGATGTGCCAGCCATAAAGGGAATTGGCGGTTCGCTAATTTACTTTGTTGAAGGAGGTGACGTACCTAAATCAGATGCGTTCGATTGGCGGGATGCCAGCGCGCCTGAAGGTGCAGGGCTTTATTACATTGATCACCTCACCCACAATGTGTTTCGCGGACGTATGGACGTTTGGGCGGGGTGGTATGAGAAATTGTTCGGATTTAAGGAGATCCGCTTCTTCGACATTGAAGGCAAAATGACCGGCCTCTTCTCACGAGCGATGACCAGTCCATGCGGCAAGATCCGTATTCCAATCAATGAATCAGCAGATGAGCACAGCCAAATCGAGGAATATCTGAAGCAGTATAATGGCGAAGGCATTCAACACATCGCGTGCGGCTGCCACGACATTTATAAATCTGTCGATAATCTGGCAGCCAATGGTTTGAAGTTTATGCCAAAGCCTCCTCAAGCCTATTTCGACAAAATTGATAGCCGTCTGCCAGGCCATGGCGAGCCAATTGAAGAGATGGAGAAGCACGGCATCCTCATTGATGGTGAAGGCGTTGTCGATGGTGGCCACACGAAAGTGCTGCTGCAGATTTTCTCAAAAACCTGCATCGGGCCAATCTTTTTTGAGTTCATCGAGCGCAAAGGTGATGATGGGTTTGGTGAAGGCAATTTCCGCGCTTTATTTGAATCCATCGAAGAGGACCAAATCCGCCGCGGCGTATTGACCATGGATGCTGCTGAATGAGATTTCTTCGCAAATGTGGTATTGAAGTATTCACGCGATCTGGCCCTTAACAAAGAACCAGTAGAGGCGCATGTCTTTTTCTTTCAAAGATTGAAGGAGAAACAGACATGACGCAGCGCGTGAACCAGTTTGGTTTGCCGATCGGCGAAGATGTTCCTGGATGGAACGGCGCAACACCACCCGATCGCATTCCCATTGAGGGGCGTTATTGTCGGCTTGAAGCGCTTGAAAGCGCGCGGCATTTAGACGGTATATTTGCTGCGTTCTCTCATGATCCTGAAGGCAAACTGTGGACCTATATGCCGCAAGGCCCCTTCCTCAGCCGTGATGAATTGGCAGCATGGATGGAAGATGCACAGCACAGCAAGGACCCACATTTCTATGCCCTGATCGATCAGCAAACCGGCCAAGCGATCGGCCAGGCCAGCTATTTGCGCATTGATCCAAGCAATGGGGTTATTGAGGTGGGCAATATCGCCTTCTCCCCTCTTCTCCAGCGCACACCCAAGGCAACAGAAGCCATGTTTTTGATGATGAAGCAAGCGTTCGATGTGTGGGGGTATCGCCGTTATGAGTGGAAATGCGACGCGCTCAATGCCGCCTCTCGCAAGGCCGCTGCGCGATTTGGATTCACCTATGATGGATTATTCGAACAGGCAGTGATTTATAAGGGCAGGAACCGCGATACGACCTGGTATTCAATCCTGGATAAAGACTGGCCGCGTGTCAAACACGGGTTTGAAACGTGGTTGTCGCCAAAAAATTTCGATGAGACGGGCGTTCAAAAACAAAAACTGTCGGATTTAATCAACGGATAATAACCGCGCGCTGATATGTTAGGGCATGATCAAATGTGACGATATTGAAAGTGCGCTTGCACAGGCAGGGTTCATCGTCCTTGGCGGATTTACACCAACTGCAGATGATCTTGCACCTGAGAATACCGCCACACTTTTTTTGATTGGTAGCGCGGGGGCCAGTATGTGGCAGCATTTTTCGTCCGAATGCGACCCCTACACTGATGGTTTGGATGTATGGACACGCGCTAAACTTGAACCAAGCGCAGAAAAATTGAGGGCAAAGGCGGTATTTCCCTTCGATACGCCGCCGCTGCCCTTTCAGCGCTGGGCCAGAAAGGCGGGGGCCGGCTTCACCTCTCCATTGGGGTTAAATGTTCACCCAAGATACGGCCTGTGGAGCGCCTACCGTGCTGCATTATGTTTTTCTGAGAAGATAGAGTTACCCCTCATCGATGCCACAGCCAGCCCTTGTGAAACATGCACAGAAAAACCCTGTCTGACCACATGTCCTGTGTCTGCGTTTGATGGTCAAACTTACAATGTGCCCGCATGCACAAGCCATCTCGCAACGCCTCAGGGACAAGATTGCATGATGGGTGGTTGCCTGGCACGCCGTGCTTGCCCGGTAGGTCAGGAATTTATAACACCGTCTGAACAAACCCGTTTTCACATGCGAGCATTTTTCCACGTAAGAAAATCGTGACTAGAATTCGCCCGATTTGCTCGTTATGAACCGTCGTAGAGGCTGGGAGAGCTGCCACGGGCGGGTGCCTGCGGTGCGCGATATATCTGCAATTAAAGAGGCAAATGTGCAGTTTCATAATCGTAATTTGAAACAGCGGCCCGTTGGGTTTGCGTGTTGTATGGCGCTCGTGTTGGCAATGGGAGTGGGCGGCTGCACCCAACCAGTTGGCTCATCTAAAAAAGGCAAGTTCGATGTTATCGACAACCGGCCCGTGCCCCAATCATATGTGCATAAAGACGAAAGTTATACGATGATGCTGAAAGGCAATGCGGGCGGCATTGCCACGCTTGAAGTCACCGGCATGGCTAATGTTCTTCAAGACACTGGAGCCGATAGATTAAAAGCTGAGCAAGCAGGCGCTGCTTTTCTTGCGCAACGAGGCCAATGTGGCGGAAAATCACCATTCCCGGTCTATAACAGCCATCTGTACAACAAAAAGCACGAGTTCTGGACGATCCGCTACAGCTGCGCTTGATCCAATTCGAGCATGGAAAAAGTTTTGATATTATTCTCCTCAACGGAATAAGCAGTTCCGGTAAGACATCTATAGCGCACTGCCTGCAGAGCGACTTTACCTATTGCTGGTTAAATTTTTCTATTGATTCCGTTCTCTACTCCTTGCCGGAAGATGACCTGAACAAAATGATTGCTGGCGACCCTATAAACCGAGCTGGATATGAATATGCAAAGCTTGCATCCGGGTATAGTCAGGCTCTTGCCGCCCTTACCCGTGCTGGCAACAAAATCATTTCAGACAACGCACTTGTCACAGCTGCACAAAAGCAAGAACTAATGTCGGCCGTTATGCCGTTCAAGGTACTCTGGGTAGGTGTTCATTGCGACTTAACAGTAGCAACACAGCGTGAAAAAGCCCGCGGTGATCGTGTCCTTGGTACAGCGAAACGCGAGCACCTGTGTGTTCACTCTAACATAGATTATGATATCTGCGTTGACACTACACACCGCTCACCGCAGAAAATTGCAAAAGAAATTATAGCGTTTATGAGTTTGCATCAGGGCCCATTGTTAAAGGCGTGGAGCCATGATGCTGATTTTATGATGCAACAACCGGGGTATATTTCCACCCAGCTCCATGAAGGTATCGCTGGCAGCTCAACATTTATGAACTACGCAGTCTGGCAGGATGTGGCGAGCTTCCGGGCGGCATTCACCAGCCCGGAATTTCAGAAACGCATAGCTGAATATCCAAAAAGTGCGGTTGCAAGACCACATCTTTTCAAAAAGCTCGCGGTTGCAAACCACTGCGTCGCTTAAGCCGCCAACCCCACAAACATGGCTCCCAGGGCGATGATGTGAATAAGCATGATCGCCCGGTCATTCCATATGACGCCAACCGCAAACCACCCGATGAGCCCCACCAGAAACAGATAGATATTCCACGGGGTATAACCAAATGCGGTGGCGGTGTAACCGAGGATCTGGATGATTGACGCCACCCATTTTATCGCAAAGGCAATCTGTTCGCTGTCTATGCGTTTCCCAACGGCGTCACACTGCACGGGTCAATCCTCCATCAACGCGGATGTTTTGACCCGTTATGTAGCCACCTTCGTCAGACGCCAGATAGGCAATGAGTGATGAGACTTCGCCAGCCTTGCCATAGCGACCCATGGGAATGCGTTCCCTGCGGTCGTCTGTTTCCGGCAGGCTGTCGATAAAGCCTGGCAGCACATTGTTCATACGCACATTTTGGGCGGCATACTTGTCGGAGAACAATTTGGTAAAGCCTGCAAGCCCTGCCCGGAACACGCCGGATGTGGGAAACAGTGGGTCAGGCTCAAACACCGCAAATGTTGAGATGTTGATAATGCTGCCGCCACCATCTTGAGCTGCCATGATGGGCGTTACTATGCGGGTGGGGCGAATGACATTCATCAGATAGACATCCATGCCCGCATGCCAATCGTCATCGCTCATTTCCAGAATATCGCCTTTGGGGCCATGGCCCGCGGAGTTTACCAGAACATCAATACGGCCCCATTTTTCCATGGCGCCATCGATGAGTCTTTGTAGATCTTCAACTGATTGGTTGGACCCGGTCACACCGACACCGCCAAACTCGTCCGCCAAAGCTTCGCCCTTGCCAGATGAAGACAGCACTGCAATGTTATAGCCTTGGTTGGCCATATACCGGGCAGCATCTGCCCCCATACCGCTGCCTGCTGCTGTGAAAACTGCTACCCGTTCAGTGCTCATAATGCATCTCCTTGATTTGTTAGATTGAAAATGGGCCAAAATGGGGTGGTTGACTAATCATATCTCGACGCGCAAGAGTGTAGAAAATCTACTGGCTTGAAAGCTTATGCACTCCATAAATCTCAACAGCCTGCGTATGTTCGATGCTGCCGCTCGGCACTTGAATTTCGGCAACGCAGCAGAAGAATTGAACCTCACTCAAGGAGCGGTGGCACAGCAAGTGCGCAAGCTGGAGGGCGATTTAGGCCTGAAGCTGTTTGAACGTCATGCGCGTGGTTTAAACCTCACCGGTCCCGGACGCAGCTATGCCGTATCTGTGCGCAAGGGATTGAACATTATAGATGAGGCCACACAAAAGCTGGTGCCAGCACCGGCAAAACTCACCTTAAGTGTTCCACCGTCTCTTGCCACAAAGTGGCTGGTGCCGCGGTTGAAAGACTTCATGCACGCGCATCCGGAAATCGAAGTGAACACGCTCGCCAGCGAGACACTTTCCAATTTCACTTCTGATGGGGTGACCCTTGCCATTCGCATTGGCAAGCGC
>JBPCVX010000320.1:0-3099 GCA_051010095.1 Hyphomicrobiales bacterium | reverse complement strand
CAAATTTTTCCTTAGCCATATCAGGCCTCCATCGTTCTCGCGTTTGCGGAAAAAGTTTTAGACTTGCGTCCGGTTATGCGTATTTCTCAACCACTTCATCAGCAACTGCCTGAGGCACCTGCTCATAATGGTCAAAAGTCATGGTGTATTGTGCGCGGCCCTGGCTCATGGAACGCAGGCTGTCCACGTATTTAAACATGTTGGCCAGCGGCACCATTGCAGTCACAACCTGGTCAATGCCACGGGTTTCCGTTCCCGCAACCTGACCACGACGTGAAGACAGATCGCCGATCACATCGCCCATATAGTCTTCCGGTGTGACAACTTCCACCTTCATGATTGGTTCCAGCAATTTGGCGCCAGCTTTCTGGGCACCTTCACGGAAGGCTGCACGAGAAGCGATCTCGAAGGCCAACACGCTGGAGTCAACATCATGGTAGGCGCCGTCGAGCAGCGTGGCTTTCACGCCGAGCATCGGGAAGCCAGCAACAGGACCGTTGTCCATGACTGACTGGATGCCTTTTTCAACACCAGGAATGTATTCTTTAGGAACGTTACCGCCAACGATTTTTGAAACAAATTCAAAGTCTTCGCTCTCGGGGTTTGGTTCAAATACGATTTTCACGCGGGCAAACTGACCAGATCCACCAGACTGTTTCTTGTGGGTGTAATCAATTTCAGCTTCGCGGGTAATGGTTTCACGGTAAGCAACCTGTGGCGCACCAATATTGGCTTCCACGTTGAATTCGCGCTTCATGCGGTCGACCAGAATGTCGAGATGCAATTCGCCCATACCGGAAATGATGGTCTGGCCGCTTTCTTCGTCTGATTTGACGCGGAAAGAAGGATCTTCCGCAGCAAGACGGTGGAGAGCAACGCCCATTTTTTCCTGGTCGCCTTTGGTTTTTGGCTCAATCGCGATCGAAATAACCGGATCAGGGAATTCCATGCGCTCAAGGATAACCGGCTTCAACGGATCACAAAGAGTATCACCTGTTGTGGTTTCCTTCAGGCCGGCGATAGCAACAATGTCACCTGCATAGGCTTCTTTGATGTCAACGCGGTCGTTGGAGTGCATCTGCAACATACGACCGATGCGCTCTTTCTTGCCCTTAACGGTGTTCATCAAAGAACCACCAGTTTCAAGCGTACCGGAATAGATGCGGCAGAAAGTCAGCGAACCGACAAACGGGTCGTTCATGATTTTGAACGCCAGCATGGAGAATGGAGCATCGTCAGAAGATTCACGGGTTGTGTCTTCTTCAGTCTTGCCATCGATACCAGCAATCGCAGGAACATCCAGCGGGCTTGGCAGGTAATCGGTAACCGCTTCCAGCAGAGGCTGAACGCCTTTGTTCTTGAACGCCGTACCACACATGACCGGGAAGAACTCAACAGCAATCGTACCCTTACGGATCAATTCACGAAGCTGATCTTCGGTTGGCATATCGCCTTCCAGATAGGCTTCCATAGCTGCTTCGTCAGCTTCAACAGCTGTTTCGATCAGCAATTCACGATATTCTTCGGCCTGATCTTTCAGCTCATCACGAATCTCAACAACATCCCATCCGGCGCCAAGGTCTTCACCCTGCCAGACGTGTTCTTTCATGGTGATCAGATCAACAATGCCTTCAAAGTGGTTTTCAGCACCGATTGGCAACTGCAATACGCAAGGCGTG
Organism: Hyphomicrobiales bacterium; assembly: GCA_051010095.1. Classification (GTDB taxonomy): domain Bacteria; phylum Pseudomonadota; class Alphaproteobacteria; order Rhizobiales; family CAJQND01; genus CAJQND01. Next base: position 1,420 of record JBPCVX010000320.1, on the reverse strand, counting down.
GCGCCGAGGCGCTCTTTAATCATTTCCACAGAGCGGAAGAAGTCAGCGCCGATTTTGTCCATTTTGTTGACAAAAACCATGCGAGGCACGTTGTACTTGTTGGCCTGACGCCAGACAGTTTCGGTCTGCGGCTCAACACCAGCATTGGCATCCAGCAATGCAACAGCACCATCAAGAACACGCAGCGAACGCTCAACTTCAATGGTGAAGTCCGCGTGGCCGGGCGTGTCGATGATGTTATAGCGGCGCTTGGTGCCGTCACGACCTTCCCAGAAGGTTGTTGTCGCAGCAGAGGTAATCGTAATACCGCGTTCCTGCTCCTGCTCCATCCAGTCCATGGTTGCAGCACCATCGTGCACTTCAGCCATTTTGTGGATTTTACCGGTATAATAAAGAATACGCTCGGTCATGGTGGTTTTACCCGCATCGATATGCGCCATGATGCCGAAATTGCGATAGTTCTTCAGATCGTATTCGCGTGACATAATCGTAATCTCTCTTGAGAGTGTGCCGGAAAGTTTGGGTTACCAGCGATAATGTGAGAAAGCGCGGTTCGCTTCAGCCATCTTGTGCGTGTCTTCACGCTTTTTGACTGCAGCACCGCGGTTATTGGCCGCATCCATCAACTCGCCGGACAGGCGGTCGATCATGGTTGTTTCGTTGCGCTTGCGAGCCGCAGCAATCAACCAGCGAATGGCCAGGGCCTGACGGCGCTCGGTACGAACCTCAACAGGAACCTGATAAGTTGCACCACCAACACGGCGGGAACGAACCTCAACCTGTGGCGCAATATTTTCCAGAGCTGTGTGGAACATTGGCAAAGCCTCGCTACGGGCTTTTTCTTCAACTTGGTCAAGAGCTGCATAAACAATACGCTCAGCGACAGATTTTTTACCGTCCAGCATGATGGAGTTCATGAATTTAGACAGAACCAGATCACCGAACTTTGGATCTGGGTTGATTTCGCGTTTTTCGGCGCGGTGACGACGTGACATCTTGTATAACCCTTACTTAGGACGCTTGGCGCCGTATTTCGAACGGCGCTGCTTGCGGTCTTTAACGCCTTGCGTGTCGAGCACGCCGCGAATGATGTGATAGCGAACACCTGGAAGGTCTTTCACACGACCACCGCGGATCATAACCACGGAGTGTTCCTGAAGGTTGTGGCCTTCACCCGGGATGTAGCCGATGACTTCAAAACCGTTGGTCAAACGAATCTTAGCAACTTTACGCAGAGCCGAGTTCGGCTTCTTTGGTGTCGTTGTGTAAACGCGTGTGCAAACACCGCGCTTCTGCGGGTTCTGCTCCATGGCAGGAACTTTGCTTCGTTTGATTGGCGCTTTCCGCGGATTGCGCACCAACTGATTGATGGTCGGCATAGACACATCCCTTATCTATCTGCCCGCTCATTTTTTTGAGG
>JBPCVX010000319.1:0-28767 GCA_051010095.1 Hyphomicrobiales bacterium | reverse complement strand
CCCCTACACGATAGCCTCTATCTCATCAGATCAGTTTCAGGGTATTCACCTTAAAAACCGTTGTCGCGTATATAGGGAGTCGAATTGGGCCCTGCAAGCGCTCATACCGAAGAAAAATAAGAAATTAAACGCTTACGTTCTGAGGATTTGGCTGGCCATGGAAGGCTTTTCGCATATTGAGGGATATTTAGGCGAAAAAGAGCAATTAGCGCTGGTGGAAACCTTGCGCGAAATCGTTGCCGAAGCTCCACTTTACCACCCCCAAATGCCACGTTCAGGCAGGCCTTTTAGCGTGCGCATGACAAATTGCGGCACGCTTGGATGGGTATCGGACAAGCAAGGGTATCGTTATCAGGAAAACCATCCGGCATCGGGCAATCCTTGGCCCACTATGCCAGAAGCCGTTCAAGATATTTGGAACAACCTTGCTCAATTCAGCAAAGAACCTGAATGCTGTCTGATCAATTATTACGATGAGGGCGCAAAGATGGGTCTGCACCGTGACGAAGATGAAGAGGATTTTTCCGCACCAGTTGTGTCAATCTCGCTTGGCGACACGGCCCGCTTTCGTATAGGCGGCAAAGACCGGAAAGATCCAACCCGCTCTTTCAAGCTTTCTTCGGGTGATGCACTTGTTATGGCCGGGCCTGCACGGCTTGCCTATCACGGTGTTGACCGCATCTATCCGGGAAGTTCTGAGTTACTAACCAAAGGCGGTCGGCTAAACCTGACGCTGCGGCGGGTTCGCCCCTAATCCCATGGCCGAAAGCAAAAGCGCCGCGCGGAATATCCACACGGCGCTTTAAATCTTAAAACTGTGTTCGGTATTTATGCTGCCATACCGTTGCGCACAGCGTTTTTCTTACAATCTGCTCTTTTCACATACCCCTCTGAGGAGGCTCCGGTGATCTCGCCGTTTGTCGCCGCACGGCGCCAACGGTATTCACCTCGTTTATCTTGATAGATATCCCACTTATCGGAACCACCCAGCGCTTTTGGATTTCCATCCATTCCATGGCGCTGCGCATTGGCTTTGCAATCAGGGCGCTTAGCGTAGCCTTCACTGGATTTACCTACGATGTTGCCGTTTGATGCTGTACGGCGCCAACGATATTCCCCTCGTTTGTCTGCGTAGATTTCCCATTTATCGTCTTCACCAGCCATGCTAACTCCCTTCCAATTTGCATTTCCGTCCGGACCCTCACCGCCGACCATTCTTTGTACAGTCAATTTCAGACGGCGCAAGTCTTTTGCGGTCAAACTTTAATATATCCCGCCATGCTCGCCAGTTACCGCACTAGAATTTGATGAATTTTACCTAACTTCAGGACTTGCCTTCTTCTGCAGCCTTGCCGTCAGACTTCTCAGCCTCAGGTGTAGCACCACCTTTTGGCCCGCCCTTTGACACACCAACCATCGCTGGGCGCAATACGCGATCTGAAATGCGGTAGCCATTTTGGGCGACCTCTAGAACCGTGCCTGCAGGAACGTCAGGGTTTTCGATTTCAAAAACGGCATCGTGAAAATTTGGATCAAACCGCTCACCCTTGGGCTGCAATTTTTCAATGCCATTGCGTTTGAACACGTTAATGAGTTCGCGCTCAGTCATCTCAACACCAGCCAGCAAGTTGGTAAGCGCTTCGTTTGAGGCGCGCTCTTCTTCTGGCACGGCGGCAATCGCACGCTCCATGTTGTCGGCAACCGCAATGACATCGCGTGCAAAGCCAGATGCCGCATATTTGGAGGCTTCCGCTTTTTCACGGTCAGCGCGTTTGCGCAAGTTGTCCATGTCAGCAGCCAGGCGCAACAATTGACTTTTCAGATCTTCGTTCTCTGTCTGAAGCTTCTCCAGAACCGCAAACGGATCGGGTTCGTCTTCGCTTCCACCTAACGCCTTCTCGATCTCGTCGAGATTCACATCCAGTGGCTCATTGTCGTTTCCAGGTTCAAGCGCCTCTGCCACTTCTTCGGGGCTCGGGCCTTCTGTTTCGGATTTGTCGTCTTTTTTTCCAGCGTCGCTCATTTTCACCACCATGGTAGCAGGTGTCTGATTTCTGGCCTTGATATCAGGGTTATGAGAGAAAAAATCAAGAGAGCAATCGGCCAACCAGTTTCGCGGTGTAATCAACCATGGGAATAATGCGACCATAGTTGAGCCGCGTCGGCCCAATAACGCCCAGAACCCCTACGATTTTTTGGGTTGCGTCCCGATATGGCGCGATAACGATTGAAGAGCCTGAAAGTGAGAATAAATTATTCTCAGACCCTATAAATATCCGCACACCCTCACCCTCATCAGCCAAATTGAGCAAGCGAATGACCTCGCGCTTGGATTCCAGATCATCAAACAATCGCCTTAAGCGCTCCAAATCTTCAATTGCAGACACATCCTCCAGCAAGTTGGCGCGCCCACGCACAATGAGCGTTTGACCGTCTCCATCATCTGCCTGACCGGCAATTGTCGCGATACCCGCTTCAACGACTTGTGCGGTAAGTGCATCAAGTTCTGCTTGCCGCGCTACGACTTCTTTTTCCAAGCGCAGTGCGGCTTCGTCAATTGTGCGGCCCTGAAAGTGAGCGTTCAGAAAATTTGCGGCTTGGGTGAGACTGGCGGCAGGCAGACCTGGTGGCAATTCAATGACACGGTTTTCAACACTATTGTCCTCGCCCACCATCACCACGAGCGCTTTGGTAGGATCAAGTGGAACAAATTCAATGTGCTTGATCTGCATATCAGCCTTTTGTGCGACAACAAGGCCCGCACACTGGCTCAAACCGGAAAGCAAATTAGACGCTTGAGTGAGCATTTCTTCAGAAGAGTTATAAGCAGCAGAAGCGGCGACCTGAGCCTCGATGGCTTCGCGTTCATCGCGTGCAAGGTCTCCGATCTCCAACAAGCCATCCACAAACATGCGCAGACCAAGCTCTGTCGGCATTCGCCCCGCACTTGTATGCGGCGCATATATGAGACCCGTCGCCTCAAGATCTGACATGACATTGCGCACCGAAGCTGGTGACAAACTGAGCGGAAGCCCACGCGAGAGCGTGCGCGAACCAACCGGCTCGCCCGTCGCGATGTAAGTTTCAACAACATGCCGAAAGATTTCCCGCGAACGTTGGTCTAACGCTGCGAGGCCTGTAAAACGCTTTTCCATAAGAGAAAATTTAGGTGCTCTCACCCTCAGGGTCAATAATGGCGCTTGAGCAAATGCGCCACAGCCGTTAGGGTCCGCCCGCAATCCACCCTGTATCTGTATGTTAGGCAAGATCATCAATGCGCCCTTCTCACCGGAATCCCGAAGATATTCGTCCCGTGTCTCTTGAACGCGGTTACGCAAAGCACGCTGAAGGCTCTTGCCTTATAAAATGCGGAGATACCCATGTGCTGTGCACGGCAAGCCTTGAAGAGCGCGTGCCTCCGTGGCTGCGTGGTGGTGGCACAGGATGGGTGACGGCAGAATATGGCATGCTACCGCGCTCAACCGGAAGTCGGATGCGGCGCGAAGCTTCAGCAGGCAAACAATCTGGCCGCACCCAGGAAATCCAGCGGCTCATCGGACGTTCTTTGCGTGCGGTGGTCGACATGAAGAAGCTTGGCGAGCGCCAAATCTCTGTTGATTGCGATGTTATTCAAGCAGATGGCGGCACACGCACAGCTTCGATAACCGGCGCATGGGTGGCGCTGCATGATTGCATTCAGTGGATGAAAGGGCGTGAAATGTTACGCGAAGATCCGCTGCTTGATCATATCGCTGCGATAAGCTGCGGAATTTACAAAGATATCGCCGTATGCGATTTAGACTATGTGGAAGATTCAGAAGCAGAAACTGATGCCAATTTCGTTATGACGGGCTCTGGCGGGATTGTTGAGGTGCAAGGCACTGCAGAAGGTGCACCTTTCACCCGGGATCAGTTCTCACAGCTCATGGATTATGCGCAGGACGGCATTGGCCAATTGGTTGAATTGCAGAAAACGGCAGTTGCCTGATGATGCAGGCTGCGCGCACGTTCACCGGTGATACCCTGGTGGTGGCCAGCCACAATCAAGGCAAGGTGCGCGAGATCAATGATCTGTTAAAACCGTTGGGCATTACGGCCCGGTCAGCGACCGAGCTTAACCTGCCCGAGCCCGCAGAGACCGAAACCACGTTTATCGGCAATGCCAAGCTTAAAGCACTTTCGGCTGCCACACACTCTGGCCTGCCCTCGCTGGCGGATGATAGCGGACTTGCGGTTGATGCGCTTGGCGGTGATCCCGGCCTTTATTCCGCCCGCTGGGCAGGGCCTGGAAAAGATTTCGCATTGGCCATGCAAAAGGTGGAAGAAGGCCTTCAACAGGCTAACGACGATATGGATCGCCGTGCGCACTTTATCTGCGCCTTGTGCCTGGCATGGCCGGATGAACATTGCGAAACATTCGAAGGCCGGGTGTCTGGAACTCTGGTATGGCCACCCCGGGGCACCCAAGGGTTTGGTTATGACCCGGTGTTTCAAGCAGACGGTTATGAGATAACCTTCGGTGAAATGAACCCGGAGCATAAACACGAAATTTCGCACCGCGCGGATGCATTCCAGCAAATGCTCGCAGCGGTGTTTAGGCCCAATGCCTGACGCCCCGTTTGGCATTTATGTGCATTGGCCATTTTGCCTGGCCAAATGTCCTTATTGCGATTTTAACTCTCATGTGCGCCATCAGGCGGTGGATGAGGCGCGGTTCATCAGCGCGCTTCTGGCTGAGTTGAACTGGTTTGCCGCGAAAATGCCTGAGCGCGCGGTGAGTTCAGTTTTCTTTGGTGGCGGCACACCCTCGCTTATGAGCCCGCGCGCCGTTGAGCAGATTATAGAGGCCATCGATACCATCTTCGGCCTTGCGGAGGAATGCGAGATCACACTTGAAGCCAACCCCACCATTGTAGAAGCGCGAAACTTTGCTGGTTATCGCGCTGCTGGTGTTAACCGCGTCTCTGTTGGTGTGCAGGCATTGGATGATGCAGCCCTCAAAGCGCTTGGCCGTCAGCACACTTCAACCGAGGCACTGGCCGCCTTTAAACTTGCAGCGAAAACGTTTCCCCGCGTTTCGTTCGATATGATCTATGCCCGCCCCGGCCAGCGGGCGAGCGCGTGGCGCGAAGAACTCACCCGTGCCCTTGGCGAGCAGCAGGGCCATATGTCTCTCTATCAGCTCACAATTGAACCTGAGACCCGCTATGCAGATTTGCATGCGCAGGGCAAACTTATCGTTCCCGATGAAGATGAAGCGCTGGCGCTCTATGATGTCACGCAAGAGCTCACCATCCGCGCTGGCCTTTCTGCCTATGAAGTTTCCAATCATGCCGCAAAAGGCCATGAATGCCGTCACAACGTGCTTTACTGGGAATATGGAGACTATGCGGGCATTGGCCCCGGCGCCCACTCCCGCATCACGGATCACTATGGCAACCGACTTGCCATCGACATGGTGAAGCACCCTGAAACCTGGGCGCAAAGAGTGGAAGAGGGCGGCGTGGGAATATCAGAGGAAACTGCGCTAAGCGCCCAGGAACAAGCAGAAGAATATCTTCTCATGGGTCTGCGTTTAACTGATGGCATCTCGATGCCGCGTTATGAACAACTTGCTGGCATGCCGCTTCCGGCTGAACGCCTTGCTATGCTGGAGGAAGAAGCGCTTGTCCACACCAGCCACAACGCCCAAACCCTGAGCACCACACCCAAAGGCCGCCGCGTGCTGAATGCGGTGACGGGTTACTTGTGCAGTTGATGCCTTGTGCAGCCCCTACACATAGACGATGCTATGCTTTTAACGAGTTTTCGTCAGTATCATGCCTTCAAAACCTCCTATGCGAAAAACCAAGCGTGTTGTGAACGAACAACGCGGCAGGCGAGCAGAAACCGTTGCGGCTCTTCTTCTGAGGCTCGAAGGATATCGCATTCTAGAACGTCGTTATCGGTCATCTGCGGGTGAGATAGATATCATCGCTGCTCGCGGCAGAGTATTCACCTTTGTTGAAGTCAAGGCGCGGCGCGATCATGATGCAGCACGCCTTTCAGTCACTGAACATCAGATGCGCCGGATCATTGCGGCGGCAAAATTGTGGCTTGCCCAGCAGAATTTTAGTCTAGACACACCATGCCGCTTTGACATGATCACTGTGTCTCATTATCTCATGCCGAGACATCATCTAAATGTATTCGAGGACGCGCATTAATCTGCCGCGATAATCAGAGCAAAAGGACAAAGCTTATGGGTGTGAAAGTTGCTGTGCAGATGGACCCAATCGAGGCCATCGATATTTCAGGTGATAGCACCTTTGCCTTGATGCTTGAAGCGCAGGCGCGCGGTCACGAACTGTTTTACTATCACACCTCCACCCTTGCCCTAGAAGGCGATGCGTTGTTTGCAACAGGCCATAGCGTTGCGGTGCGCGATGAACAGGGCGATCACTTTACCCTAGGCGCGCGCGAGCGGGTTGATCTGCGCGACAGCGACGTTGTTCTCATGCGCCAAGACCCGCCCTTCGATATGGGATACATAACCGCCACCCATATGCTTGAACGTATTCATCCTGACACGCTTGTGGTCAACAACCCTGCGGAAGTGCGAAATGCACCTGAAAAGCTTTTCGTGCTCGACTTTCAGCAGTTTATGCCACCGACGCTGATCACCCGAGACTGGGATGAGATCAAGCAGTTCCGCAACCAGTTTGGCGATATGATCCTCAAGCCGCTTTATGGCAATGGCGGTGCGGGCGTGTTTCGCCTGCAGGATAATGATCAAAACTTAAACTCATTGCTTGAGTTGTTTGATGATGCGTTCACCGAGCCGTTTATTGCACAACAATATTTGCCCGATGTGCGTGCTGGCGATAAACGCATTATCCTGATTGATGGCGTTCCAGCTGGCGCGATCAACAGGGTTCCAGCGGAAGGCGAGAGCCGCTCCAACATGCATGTGGGCGGCAGGCCCGAACCGATCGAGTTGACCAAACGGGACCAGGAAATTTGTGAGGCGCTGGAGCCGGAACTTAAAAAGCGTGGCATGATCTTCGTTGGCATTGATGTAATCGGTGACTATCTGACCGAGATTAATGTGACTTCTCCCACTGGCATTCGCGAAGTGAAAAATTTTGGCGGTGAAGATATCGCAGAATTGATTTGGGAGGCGATCGAAAGCCATTTGTAAAAAGATTGATAAATTTGTTCTTGTAATGTTCTTTTTATAGATATACCCTATCTGCATGTTTTTGTAGGGAGGGCGCATATGGTCACCCACGTTTCCACAATCGCATTTCAGGGCATTGATGCTGTGCCGGTCGATGTGCAGGTGCAAATCGCGCCAGGCATGCCTGCATTCACACTTGTTGGTCTCCCCGATAAAGCGGTGGCAGAAAGCCGCGAGAGAGTGCGCTCAGCGCTTACCGCCATAGGGCTCGCCCTGCCGCCCAAACGCATCACCATCAATTTAGCCCCAGCCGACCTGCCAAAAGAGGGCAGCCATTATGATTTTCCCATCGCGCTGGGGCTCATGTCGGCATGCGGAATTGTGCCCAATGAGTTTTTATCGCGCTATGTGGTGTTAGGAGAATTGTCACTCGACGGTGCGCTGACAGCGGTTGCCGGTGTGTTGCCGGCAGCGGTAAGCGCAAACGCCATGCAACGCGGGCTCATTTGCCCGAAGGCCTGTGGCGGCGAGGCGGCGTGGGCTGGCAAGGATGTCGACATTCTTGCGCCTGAAAATCTGGTACAGCTGGTCAATCACTTCAAAGGAAGCCAGGTGCTTTCCCGGCCTGAAGCCAGGCGTTTATCGATACCGCCGCACTTGCCTGACTTGAAAGACATTAAGGGACAGGAAGCTGCAAAGCGTGCCCTGGAAGTGGCATCTGCGGGTGGTCACAATATGCTGATGGTCGGCCCACCCGGGTCTGGTAAATCCATGCTGGCAGAACGCATCCCCTCTATCCTACCGCCCATGGATCCACGCGAAATGCTGGAAGTGTCGATGATCGCATCGGTTGCCGGGGAAATCTCGCCGGGTGGGCTATCAGAACAGCGTCCATTCAGAAATCCACACCATTCAGCCAGCCAGGCAGCGCTGGTGGGCGGTGGATTGCGCGCCAAACCGGGTGAGATGGCGCTTGCCCATAACGGGGTTTTGTTTCTCGATGAATTTCCAGAATTCTCGCCAAAAGTACTCGACAGCATGCGCCAGCCCATGGAGAGCGGACAAACCGTGATCGCGCGCGCCAACCACCATGTGACTTATCCATCACGCTTCCAGCTGGTTGCCGCCATGAACCCGTGCAAATGCGGCCACGCGGGCGAGCCGGGTTATACGTGCAGGCGCGGCGGGCGCTGCCGGGAAGATTATGTCGAGCGTTTATCTGGCCCGCTTCTCGACCGCATCGATCTACAAATCGAGGTGCCTGCAGTGTCTGCTTTTGATCTGGCGCTTCCGCCTCCCAAGGATGCATCTGCCGATGTGGCGGCACGTGTCGCCAAAGCCCGCCAACTGCAACGTGAACGCTATGAAAGTCTCGGCATGCCGCACATTCGGTTAAATGCGCAAGCATCGGGTGAAGTCCTGGACCAGGTTGCAACACCTGATCAAGCAGGTCTTGGGCTATTGCAGGAAGCAGCCCACACCCTTGGCTTAACGGCGCGTGGCTATCACCGGGTGCTTTGAGTTGCGCGCACGTTGGCAGATTTAAACAGTTATGCCGAAATTGGACAGGTGCAGATTGCCGAAGCGGTATGATACCGCCAAGCATTGCAGACATCAAAAGCCGCCACACATGCCGCGGTTGCTTAAAAAACATGCGCTTATTGCATTAGCCAGCCAAACAAATAATTTATCGAGTTGGTAAGGTTTTCTAAAGCCCCTGTTGGCATGATGTGCGCTTGTAATGCGTAAATAATAGAGGTTTGAGACACGTGTCCGAACAAGCTCTCGAACGCCGCGCGCCTCTTGCGCCGCGCCAAGGTGGCGCGATGCCGGCTAAAATCAACCAACTAAAGACCTTATTCACCCGCCAACAAGGCCAAGAATTCTCGTTTGCCGACATCGGCATGATGGGTGTAATCGGCCTCAGTGCACTTTCTGGCGCAGCGCTAATGGTGGCCCATGTGATGATATTGCGTGGCGCATCAGACCTTAATCAGATTTCTTTCATATTCGCTGGATTGTGCACTATTTGCGGTGCTGCAGCTCTGTTATTGGCCTATAGGCGTATGCGGCTTTTAAATGAGCATAGTCGCAAGCTGTCTTCATCTGAGGCCCGATATCGCGGGTTGGTTGATGCACAAGGTGATTTAATCATACGGCGCACGCCACAAGGTTTAATCACCTTTGCAAACCAAGCAGTTTCCAAGCTATTGCGTGCACCCGTTCATGCGATTGTGGGCCATCCTCTCCATCTTGAAACCGCCACCGGTGATCGAGAATTTCACGGGCTCATGTTTACCAGACCAGGCCAACGCATGTGCTATGAGCAACATGTCCGCACCCCCACCGGGTTGCGCTGGGTTCTCTGGGAAGATTTTTCAATCGGCACCAAGGATGGCGTGATCTCCGAGATTCAAAGCACGGGACGCGACATCACCGACCTGAAAAGCACGATGCTCGCCTTACAGGAAGCACGCAATCAAGCGGAAACCGCAAACCGGGCAAAGTCTGAATTCCTCGCCACCATGAGCCATGAAATCCGCACCCCCATGAACGGGGTTATGGGCATGATCGGGTTGTTGAAGGAAACCGGTTTGACCCTTGAACAAACTTCTTATGCAGACAGTGTTGAAGTATCAGGGCGTGCATTATTGACGCTGATTGACGACATTCTTGATTTCTCGAAAATCGAAGCCGGTCGTATGGAACTGAACCCAACCCAGTTTGACGTTGTCTCTATGGTCGAGAACGTTTGCGAGCTGCTCAGCCCGCGCGCGCACGGCAAAGGCATCGATATCGCGTGTTATGTGGACCCCCGGTTGGGAACAAAAATTCTTGGTGATGAGGCCCGTTTGCGCCAAGTGCTAATGAACTTGGCCGGCAATGCAATTAAGTTCACCGAGCATGGCGGTGTGGTGATCTCGATCAATCAGGAAATGCTTGAGGGCAACACAGTGCACATTTCCTTCCAGGTTTCTGATTCCGGCATTGGAATGAGCGAAGCTGAAGCGGTACGGATTTTCGACATGTTTACCCAGGCAAACGGGGGATATGATCGTAAACACGGGGGAACCGGGTTGGGGCTTTCGATCTCTCAGCGGCTCGTGCACATGATGGGCAGTTCCATAGACGTGACCAGCGCACCAGGCGAGGGTTCGACCTTTTCGTTTAGATTGCGGATGCCGATAAACGGGCTGTGCGCACCAGCACATTCCATGATTTTCTCTGAACGCCATGTGTTGCTAACAGGCTTGAAGCCCGCGACCGAGCGCAGCATCGCAGCATATTTGCAAGCACTTGGGGCCAAGGTTGACGTGGCTTCTGAGATAAAGGTGCGCGACCAACTTATCCAACAGAATACCTACACTGATGAGATTTGCGGTCTAAGCTTGGCCCAAGATGTTACACTCACCAAACGCAATGGGTGCGACACGTATCTGGTGCTTGCACCGCATCAACGGGCAAAGTTGAATGCCACCATGGCACGCGGGTTTACCAGCTATCTCATCACACCTGTGCGCCAGCACACATTGGTACGTGAGCTTACGCAAGACGCCAATGCAAAACCCTCTGCCACGGCCATTTTAAAAACAGAAGAGAAGCTTGAAGAGCACTCATCAACTCCAGTAAACGGTGCAAAGCAGCTCAGCATATTGTTGGTGGAAGATAATGATATCAACGCACGCCTAGGCTTAAAACTTCTCGAAAAATCAGGTCATGTTGCCGCGCGTGCCGTTGATGGCGAACATGCCGTGGCGTTCGTAAAGCACTCAACACCAGCACCAGATGTCGTGCTAATGGACGTGCAAATGCCGGGCATGGACGGGATTGCTGCCACCCGTGCTATCCGCGCACTTGATGGTACTGCAAGCAAAGTGCCGATTATCGCGGTAACCGCAAATGTCCTAAAAGAAGACGAGCAAGCATGTCTGAGCGCCGGGATGGATGGTTATTTGACAAAACCGTTTAACCGTCATCAACTTATGGCTGAGTTGGAAAAGGTTGCCCATAGATAAACATACTGCGGGCTGACGCCATTGGTATGCAGTGTCACAGAACAGTCGTTATAATTCAATAAATTGCACATCGTGTGAGTTGAGGATTAGAATTGACTGTTGAGGAGATAGATCTGTGACAGTGCCCGTGAATTTGAACAACCATCCTCCTGTGCAGAGCACGCAGCCTTCAAACCTTCTTGCCGTGTTGGGTCAACTGGAAGTTCGGCTCGCCACCAGTAATGAGGACATTCAGGCGTGCCAGAACCTGCGCTATCGTGTTTTTTACCAAGAGCTCGACGCAAAATCGACAGCTGAAAGCTGTGCTGCGGGCCTTGATGCCGATGGCTATGATCCTGTTTGCAGCCACCTTATGGTTGTCGATGGGCAACAGGTTGTTGGAACATATCGATTGCTGCGGCAAGAAGCCGTCAAACCGCTAACTGGATTTTATAGTGAAAGCGAGTTTGATATCTCGCCCTTATTACAGAACCAATGCGCGCACCGTTTCATGGAGTTGGGGCGCTCTTGTGTCTTAAAGCCTTGGCGCACAAAGCGCGTTGTGGAACTGCTGTGGCAAGGCATTTGGAATTATGCGCGCCTTCACCATGTGGATGTCATGTTCGGATGCGCCAGCTTAGAGGGAACGGACCCTGAAGCGCTCGCCCACCAACTCAGTTTCTTGTACCATCATCAACGGGCAGATTTACCATGGCGCGCCAAGGCACGCGACGAGCTCTATGTGAACATGAACCGCGTTGCGAAAGATCTAATCGATACACGTGCGGTGTTTAAAGAGCTGCCACCTCTGATCAAAGGATACCTTCGCTTAGGCGCTAAGGTTGGAGATGGCGCGGTCATCGATCATCAATTCAACACGACGGATGTGCTCATCGTGCTGCCCGTTGCGCATATTGATCCAAAATACTTTTCCCGCTTTGGCGCGCCCAGCGAAAAGCCGGACGCGCGCAATACGAAAATTCTCAGCGCCGCATGATCGCGCTAACGAACACCGCTAATATCATGGGCAGCAATGGCGGCCATATTCACCAAGTCTGCCGCAGTAGCAGACAATGGTGCGATTTGCACCGAACGCTCCAGGCCTACAAGCAAAGGTCCGATGATGGTGGCCCCGCCAAGCTGCTGCAGCATTTTCGTGGTAATAGACGCTGAATGGGCTGCAGGCATAACCAGCACATTGGCAGGCGCTGTTAAACGGCAAAACGGATAAGGTGCCATCGCATCCATCGACAAGGCCACGTCAGCGGCCATATCTCCATCATATTCAAAATCAGTCATGCCGCGCTCATCAAGCAGCTTTACCGCACTGTGCACGGTGTCTGAACGCTCACCGCGGGGATGGCCAAACGTTGAATAAGACAGAAATGCCACCCGTGGTTCAAACCCAAACCTACGAACCACACCTGCCGCTTCAACGGCGATGTCGGCCAATTCCTCAGCAGTTGGCATTTCATGAATAGTCGTGTCGGCAATGAACACCGTACGCCCCCGGCACAACGCCATAGAGACACCAATTGGCTTATGCTTTGGCATTGGATCGATCACTCTCTGCACTTCCGCAAGCGCAACTGTGTAGTTGCGGGTGATACCAGTGATCATTGCATCAGCATCACCATGAGCCACCATGGAGGCTGCAAAAATATTTCGATCATTATTGACCATGCGTTGACAATCACGCAGAAGAAACCCCCGTCTTTGCAAGCGACTGTATAGTGCATCGGCGTAATCAGCGTTCTTGTGCGAAAGCCGCGCATTCAACATTTCAACACTTGGATGCAACTCGGTGCCTGAGGCTTTTGCGGCACGCGTGATCTCTTCTTCACGCCCAACCAAAATCGCTTGGCCCATTCCAGCGGCCGCAAAAGAGTTTGCTGCACGGATCATCCGGTCCTCTTCACCTTCCGCGAAGACAACCTTCTTGGGGCGCATTTTTACCTGATCAATGATGCCCTGCATGGTGCCCGCGATTGGGTCAAGACGGGCTGACAATTCACCGATATAGGCATCGAAATCTGCAATATGATTACGTGCCACGCCTGAATCCATTGCGGCTTTCGCAACGGCAGATGGAATGGCCCAGATCAACCGCGGATCGAATGGCACCGGGATAAGATAGCCGCGCCCATATTTTGGACGCTGGCCGTGATAAGCTGCGGCCACTTCATCGGGCACATCTTCGCGCGCCAGTTTTGCAAGTGCTTGGGCTGCAGCAATTTTCATTGGTTCGTTGATGGTGCGCGCCCGCACATCTAACGCACCACGGAAAATGTAAGGGAAACCGAGCACATTGTTTACTTGATTGGGGTAGTCCGAGCGCCCGGTTGCGACAATCGCATCATCGCGCACCGCCATCACATCTTCCGGAGTGATCTCAGGATCAGGGTTCGCCATGGCAAAAATAACCGGCCTTTCCGCCATCGACTTCACCATATCTTGGGTCACCGCGCCTTTCACGGAAAGGCCCAAAAACACATCTGCACCTTTCATGGCATCCTCAAGGGTGCGCAAGTCTGTGTCGGCAGCATGGGAGGCTTGCCATTGACTGATCGGTTTTTCGCGCCCGTTGTAAATGACCCCACCACTGTCGAGCAGCAACAGGTTTTCATGACGCATCCCCATCGCCTTGAGCAGCTCAACACAAGCAATACCAGCAGCACCTGCGCCATTCACTACGACGCGCACATCCTGGATATCTTTGTCCGTAACATCGAGCGCATTGACAAAAGCAGCAGCTGTAATGATCGCCGTTCCGTGCTGGTCATCATGGAACACGGGAATGTCCATGAGTTCGCGCAAACGCTCTTCGATAATGAAACATTCCGGAGCTTTGATGTCTTCCAGATTAATGCCTGAGAATGCCGGCCCCAAATAGCGCACACAATTGACGAATTCATCCGCGTCTTGCGTATCTACTTCCAGATCAATCGCATCCACATCGGCAAAACGTTTGAACAACACCGCCTTGCCCTCCATCACAGGCTTGGCGGCAAGTGGCCCAAGATTCCCCAATCCTAAAATAGCAGTGCCGTTCGAAATTACCGCCACCATGTTGCCCTTGGCGGTATAATCATAGGCGAGGTCTGGATCTTCGCCTATTTTGCGCACAGGCACAGCAACACCAGGTGAATAAGCAAGCGACAAATCGCGCTGCGTTGCCATGGATTTTGTGGCGATGACCTCAAGCTTGCCTGGTTTGCCGCGCTGGTGAAACCTTAGCGCTTCTTGATCTGTGAATTGTGGCCTAATCCCGGTCTTTTTATTGGACGCCATTAACGCAACTCCCGCATACTAAATATCTGCCCCATTCCGTCCGCACCTAAATGCGGAAAAGAACACACTAGAACAAAGTTATAAGAGTTTGAACCGGTTTAATGGCACCAAGTCACTAATAGTCAGAGAGCACCTAAACAAATGCACAACACCGGGAGATCTTGATCGTGTGAATTCTGTCATGTGCATTTATAGCGAAGAAATCTTTGGGGCCACCAGCTCCACCCAGCGCAAAAAAATAGCCTAAAAGTGCAAATAATTTATTTGTTGCATTTCATCCACATTTAGACTTGTGTCAAATGTGGTTTCCATTAGAATTTCCCCATGACTGTTGAGAGTGTGAGTACCTCGAGTGAGGCAACTAAGGGGGAAGGGTCGCTGCCAAGCGCGGGCGCCCCTTTGCTTTCGGTAAAGAATCTCAAAACCATTTTCCACACCCAGGACGGAACCGTTCATGCTGTGAACGATGTAAGTTTCTCACTACAACCTGGTGAGCTATTGGGTGTGGTGGGTGAATCCGGTTCAGGTAAAAGTGTGACCATGATGTCGCTGCTTAAGCTGTTGCCAATACCGCCAGCTGAAATCGTGAGTGGCCAGGTTGAATATGGTGGCAAAGATTTATTGCAGCTGGATTTGGCAGCGTTGCGCGAATTACGTGGCGGCGATATTGGTTTTGTTTTCCAAGACCCAATGACGTCACTTAATCCTGTGCTCACAATTGGCTATCAATTGATGGAACCTCTGCGCGTACACAAAGGTATGAGCAAACAGCAGGCACAGGCAAGAGCGGCGGAGCTTCTTGAGCTCGTGGGTATCCCTTCAGCAGAGCAGCGGCTGCGTGATTTCCCACACCAGTTTTCTGGCGGCATGCGCCAGCGTGTGATGATTGCGATTGCATTGGCGTGCGATCCGAAGGTTCTGATCGCTGATGAGGCCACGACCGCACTGGATGTGACTGTTCAGGCGCAAATATTGGAATTGATCAAAGAACTGCGCCAAAAAATTAAAATGGCCATTGTATGGATTACGCACGATCTGGGCGTTGTTGCCGGCATCGCCGACAGGGTCGCTGTAATGTATGGTGGCCAGATTGTTGAATATGCGGATGTGGATCGTCTGTATGCCGACCCACGCCACCCTTATACACGCGCCTTACTACAGACCCTGCCTGAGCACGACGTGGGCGAAAGTAAACGCTTGGAGAGTATTCCAGGCCAGGCGCCTGATTTAAGAGCACCTTTAAGCGCATGTCCATTCGCACCGCGATGTTCTGAAGCACACGAAAAGTGTCTGAATGCGAACCCACCATTGTTTGAAATTGATGCACGCCAGAAGGTTGCTTGCTGGCTGGAAGAAAGGCCTGGTGCGTAATGAGCAACGCAGCAACATCTGACGCTTTGCTCGAAGTCTCAGAATTGAGAATTCACTTTCCGATTTTTAAAGGCCTGTTGCGCCGCAAGGTTGGCGAGGTTAAGGCCGTTGACGGACTAACATTTGAAGTAAAACGCGGCGAAACTCTTGGCTTAGTGGGTGAATCGGGTTGCGGCAAATCAACCGTAGGCCGTGCGGTGTTACGTCTTTACGACCCCACATCTGGCACGGTGTCTTTTGAAGACAAAGATCTGTCGTCACTTTCATCAGCCGATATGCGTGCCATGCGCCCGCGTATGCAAATGATCTTTCAAGATCCGCAAGCGTGCTTGAACCCGCGTATGACGGTGGGTGCCATCGTGGGCGAGCCGCTCGATGAACACACTGATTTGTCTTCGGCGGAAAAGAAGGAAAAAGTCAAAGAACTGCTGAACGATGTTGGGCTTAATCCCAGCTACGTGAACCGCTACCCGCATGAGTTTTCAGGCGGACAGCGCCAGCGCATCGGCATAGCGCGCGCATTAGCGCTCGATCCCGATTTCATAGTCTGTGATGAGCCAATCGCTGCTCTTGATGTTTCCATTCAAGCCCAAGTTGTAAACTTGCTCGAGGATTTGCAGGAAGAACACGGGCTTGCCTATTTGTTTATCAGCCATGATTTATCTATGGTGCGCCATATCGCAGATAGGGTTGCAGTGATGTATCTGGGCAAGATTATGGAACTTGCCTCAGTTAGCGAACTGTTTGCCAATCCTAAGCACCCCTATACCCAAGCGCTGCTTTCTGCCGTACCCGTAGCAGATCCAAAGATCGAGGCAAGCCGTGAGCGCGTAATTCTCACCGGTGACGTGCCAAGTCCTTCAAATCCGCCGAAGGGATGCGTTTTCAGCTCGCGCTGTCCACTAGCACTCGAAAAGAAGGATGAGAGGTGCTTTTCGCAACCACCAGAATGGCGGGAAACCAACGACGACCATTTTGTTGCGTGTCATCTGGTTGACTAAGTGGATTAAAAATTCGTTTGATACATCTAAGACAGTGGGGATGTTTCAAATCTAATTCAATTTCCGCTGTTACAAAAAGATTGATAAGATAAGATTTAAATTTGTTGAAAAGGGAGACGACAATGAAATCACTCAAAACATTTATGCTCGCGGGAGCAGCACTCGCCATGGTGGCAAGTGTGGGCTCACCCGCATTTGCCGAGCGCGGCGCAGATGGGGAGGTCAAGATAATTTATTGGCAAGCCCCTTCCATTATGAATCCGTATCTTTCAGGTGGCACCAAGGATTTGGAAGCATCTTCTTTGGTGATTGAACCGCTGGCGCGTTACAATGAAGTTGGCCAAATGGTTCCATGGCTCGCAGAAAGTGTACCAACACTCGAAAATGGCGGTGTTTCCAAGGACTTAAAATCTATTACTTGGAAGTTGAAGTCAGGACTTAAATGGTCAAATGGCGAGCCTGTAACGTCTGACGATGTTGTATTTTCTTGGAAGTATTGCACCGCAGAAGGTGGCGGTTGTGCGCAGAGTGAAAAGTATACAGACGTTGCCAACGTTGAAAAAGTTGATGACCTAACCGTGAAAGTGATGTTTAGCGTCGCTAAGCCTTTCCCGTATGGTCCATTTGTTGGTGCACAAGCGCCTGTCATCAATGCTAAGCAATTTGCAAATTGCTTAGGCGCCAAGGCGCAAGAGTGCACAGATGACAACTTTAAGCCAATTGGCACCGGCCCATTTGTGGTTGACGAGTTCAAGCCAAATGACGTGATCCAGCTTTCAGCAAACCCGAACTATCGGGATCCTGCGAAGCCAGCATTTGCAAAAATCACCTTTAAAGGTGGCGGCAGTGCAACCGATGCCGGCCGTGCTGTTCTTGAAACAGGCGAGTTCGATTACGCCTGGAATCTGCAATTGGCGCCAGACGTTCTGAAAAAAATGCAGGAAGCGGGCAAAGGCAAAGTTGTTTCAGGCTTTGGCACGTTGGTTGAACGTATTCTGGTGAACCAGACCAACCCATCTGCTGATCTGGGTGATGCTCGTTCAACAGCTAAGGATCCACATCCATTCCTGACCGATAAGGCCGTGCGCCAAGCGCTTTCGATGGCAGTCGACCGCAAGCTTTTGACGGAAATTGGGTATGGTGATGCCGGCCGGCCTGGCTGTAATGTACTGCCAGCGCCTGAAATCTACCGTTCAGATGCCAATGATGGCTGTTTGAACCAAGATATCGAAGGCGCGAAAAAAATGCTTGAAGATGCTGGCTGGAAAGCTGGTTCAGACGGCATTCGCGAAAAAGACGGCGTGAAGCTGAAAATGCTTTACCAGACATCTACCAACGCTGTGCGCCAAGACTTCCAGGCACTGATCAAACAGTGGTGGAAAGAAATCGGCGTTGATACCGAGTTGCGTAACATTGATGCATCAGTGTTCTTCGGCGGTAACGTGTCTTCACCAGACACTTATCAGAAGTTCTATGCTGACGTTGAAATGTATGCCAACAACTTTGACGGCACTGACCCAGAAGCTTACATGGCCAACTGGACGTGTAAGGAAATTCCTGGCCCAGACACACAATGGCAGGGCAATAATGTTCCGCGTTTCTGCAACAAGGACTATGACGCTTTGGTCGCCAAGATGGCACAAACAGGCGACATCAATGAGCGTGCTAAGCTTGCAAAAGCTATGAACGACGTTCTCGTGCAGGAATATGTCATTATTCCTCTGGTAACTCGTGGCCGCGTTTCAGCCCACGCCAATACACTTGGCGGCGTTGTTCTTAACACTTGGGATTCTGAGTTGTGGAACGCTGCTGACTGGCATCGTGCAAAATAAGCGATTGCTAACAAGATCCGTTCCGGAGCGCCATTTCGGCGCTCCGGAATAATCACCGTCTTGGGGGGCGCCTAAGGGATGCTTAATTACACCATCCGCCGTCTGGTTCTGGCGGTGCCAACATTACTGTTTATCAGTTTAATTATTTTTCTCGTGGTTGCATTGTCGCCATCCGACCCAACCGCCAGCCTACCACTTTCCATTCCATCTGAAGTGCGCGAACAAATTCGCGAAGCCTTAGGTTTCAATGAACCCATTTATGTGCGCTATTGGTTGTGGCTCAAAACCTTTATCGTCAATGAACCCCGCTATTATCTCCAAGATATATTTGGCTGGAGTTATGACGCCAGTACTCATCCAAGGGTCATTTCCTGGCAAACACGCTCACCTGTCATGGACACGATTACCCAGCGTGTGCCGCAAACCCTATGGGTTGTAGGTATGTCCTATATCGTTGGCATTCTTATTGCGCTGCCGATCGGGATTATTTCAGCCTATAAGCAATATTCGATTTTCGACCAAATCGGCACATTCGTCTCAATGATTGGTTTCTCCGTACCAACATTTTTTACCGGTGTTCTTTTGATTGTTATCTTCTCGGTTATCGTTCCAACCGATTCCTGGTTCTGGTTGCCCTCAATCTATGACACCACGCACGAGGTGACCGACTTGTCGAGCTTCTGGTTCCAGGTCAAACAAATGATTATGCCGGTTGCAGTGCTGGCGCTTTATAACGCGGCACAAATCAGCCGCTTTATGCGTGCCTCCATGCTTGACAACCTCAATCAGGATTATGTGCGCACAGCACGCGCTAAAGGCCTCACCGAAAAAGTTGTGGTGCTGGTGCATGTGCTGCGCAATTCGCTCATTCCCGTCATCACAGTAATCGCACTTGGCGTACCGCAAATTTTTGGTGGTGCAATTATCACCGAACAGGTTTTCAAGGTGAACGGCCTGGGACAGTTGTTGATTATTGCCATTCAAGATGGCGATGCGCCAACCGTGCAAACTCTGACTTTTATCTTCGCGATCTTGATCGTTTTGTTCAATCTGATTGCCGATCTGCTCTACGGCATTCTTGACCCGAGAATTCGCTATGACTGATGTAACAGCAAATGTCGCCAATGATGAAATGACCCAACCTGCGCGCTCGCAATGGCGCGATGTTTGGGATCAGTTCAAAAGCCATAAAGGTGCGCTTGTTGGCATGATCTTTTTCATCTTCATTCTGTTGTTTGTGCTGATCGGGCCTATCATATGGCATATTGATCCAACGTTCATCGATATCAAGGCGCGCAATTCGGGTCCTACTTTTGCCCACCCCTTTGGAACAGATCAACTTGGACGCGATACTTTTTCGCGCATGATGACCGGGGGCCAAGTTTCATTGGCGGTGGGTGTGGTGGCCATGCTCTTATCACTGCTGTTTGGCACCCTCATTGGTGTGCTTGCAGGTTATTTCAAATCGCTCGACGGCCCGCTGATGCGGATGACTGATCTGTTCTTGGCCTTACCGCTGTTGCCGCTGCTGTTGGTAATCATCATGCTCTTTCGTGAGTCGCTCAGTGCGGGGTTTGGCCCGGAAGGCGGAATTTTCGTGCTGATGGTGGTTGCTATTGGCGTTACAAGCTGGATGCAGACGGCGCGTATCGTGCGCGGCGATGTGCTTGCGCTCAAAGAACGGGAATTTGTTCTGGCAGCAAAGTCCATTGGCACACCCTCGCAACGCGTGATTGTTCGCCACATACTTCCAAATGTGCTTTCGCCGATTATGGTGTCGGCCACTCTTGGTATCGCCAATGCAATTATTACAGAGAGTGCATTATCATTTTTGGGCCTGGGCTTTCCGCCTGATTTCCCAACATGGGGGCGCCTGCTATATGATTCTGTTGACTACATTCAGCAATATCCAGAGCGCGTTATGTGGCCTGGCCTGGCGATTTCACTCACCGTGTTGAGTGTAAACTATATCGGTGATGGCTTGCGTGATGCTTTGGACCCGCGCATCCGATCAAAATAGGTACTCGCACCAGAGCTTTCATTAGCGTTGGTCAGTTGGCCTGCGTCTTTGTGTTTTCATAATTTAAGAACAAAACAGAAACATTTTTCTGGAGAATTTTTCCAACTCCCGTAAAATAGGGGGTGAGATGAACGAGCCATTAGACATACATTTTCCCCTGCGCAAAGGCCGGGCGCATGAGGTTATGGGTGCATCAGCGCCTTGTTTTGCAGCAATCATGTGTGGTCTTGGCAAAAAACCTACCTTATGGATCACTGAAAGCTGGCAACGTGAACATATTAGCCCAAGTGGCCTGGCACCTTTTTGTGACCCTCAAAAAATAATCCTTGCGCGTGGTCAATCTCATCTTGAGGTGCTGGCGGCAAGTGAAGAGGCTTTGCGTTCAGGGGCCATATCCACACTTGTGGTTGAACTCAATAAACCCCTTACGCTGACCATTGGCCGGCGGCTGCAGCTTGCCGCAGAAACTGGAAAAACCACCGGTATCTTTATGATTTCCGAAAGTGCAGGAAGCAATGCAGCGGAAACCCGCTGGCAGTGTGCACCGGTTTTTGATGCGGAAGACTCGACTCTTCAGGAGTGGAAGCTTATTAAGAACAAATCAGGAACATTAGGTGTGTGGAGAATCCGCTGGGATGAACAGACGCGTTATATCACTGTGGTTTCCGAGACTGGCAAGCGAGCGCATTTTGCGCGCGCGGCCGGTTGAGGGCCCGTTTGCCCTTATTATTCAGCAAAACAATACCAAGCGGCTTTATTGTCTGAATAGTGAGGCCGAACAGGCAGGCCTTAGCCGTGGCATGGGATTTGCCGATGCCCATGCCCTGTGCCCAAACCTCACCACTCTGCCAGCCGACACTATGGCCGATATGCGCTTTCAGCATGTGCTGGCCCGCTGGGCCGGGCGCTATTGCCCCTGGGTTGGGCTGGAGGGTTGGGACGGGCTGGTGCTGGATATTACCGGGTCTGCCCATTTGTTTGGCGGCGAAGAGGCGATGATAAGCGATATGCGCATGCGGCTAATGCGGGCGGGATTAACCGCGTGTATTGGCTTGGGCGATAGCCGTGGCGGCGCTTGGGCGCTTGCACACTTTCACCAGGGCAGTGCTGCACCCGGGCAAATGTTTGACGCGCTTAAAACATTGCCCGTGGCAGCCCTGCGGCTGGATGATACCACCTGCACCACCCTGCACCGGCTGGGCGTGCGCACCATTGAAGATGTGGCCGCCCTGCCGCGCGCTAATATTACTCGACGCTTTGGGCCAAGCGTATTGTTGCGGTTGGATCAGGCTTTGGGTCAACAGGCTGAACAGGTTTCCCCCTTAAAATCACCGCCCCATTACGGGGTGCGGTTGACCCTGCCCGAACCCATCGGGCTGGTGGATGACGTGATGGCCGGTTTGGAACGGCTTTTGGGCACCTTATGCATAAAGCTGAAAGAACACGAGAAGGGTGTGCGTATTTTACGCCTGGCCTTGCGGCGTGTGGACCAGACAAACCAGCAGATTGAATTGCGCCTGGCCCGGCCCATGCGTGATCCAGTGCGTATACTTGCGCTTTTCGAGCGCAGCGTGAACGAGGTTGATGCAGGTTTTGGCATTGATCAATTACGCCTGGAGGGCGTACAGATTGAGCCCCTGCCCGTGCAGCAGCTCAGCCATGCCCATGACAGAAACACCGATGCCTTAAGCGATCTCATCACCCGGCTGGGCAGCCGTATCGGGCTTGAGAATATTACCCGCTTTCTGCCCGCCGACAGCCATATTCCAGAGCGCGAGTTCAGCACAGCCCTTGCCGCCTATAGCGCGCCTGCACCTTCATGGCCGGGTGTAAAGCCGCGACCTTTAAGGCTTTTCCCGCCAGAACCCATTGCAGGCAGCGGCCGCAAACCGCCTGAAACATTCCGCTGGCGCAATATGGCTTTATCAACAGCGCGCGCCACGGGCCCGGAGCGCCTAACGCCTGAATGGTGGTTTGATGATGCCAACTGGCGTTCGGGCTTGCGCGATTATTGGCGTATAGACACAAATGAAGGCCGCCGGTTGTGGTTATTCCACACCCCGCAAAATCCAAACTGGTTTGTGCACGGAGAATTTGCATGATATATGCAGAACTCTGTGTCACCAGCAATTTTACCTTTCTCAACGGCGCCTCTCATCCCGAAGAAATGATCACCCGGGCAGCTGAACTTGGCCTGCCCGCAATCGCCATCACCGATAAGAATTCCCTGGCGGGCGTGGTGCGGGCCTATTCGGCATTGAAAGAACTTGAGCGCGAGGCGAAAGAAACCATCACCATCCGCTCGCATGAACGCGCTGATTCCAGCAGCCGCCAGAAAATAGGCAGCAGGGAACTCGCCCGGCCACAAACCACAACGCTGCCAAGGCTGATTGTGGGGTGCAGGCTTGTGCTGCGCGACAGTGTGGTTGAATGGATTGCCCTGCCGAAAAACCGGCCCGCCTATGCCAGGCTCACCCGCCTTCTCACCCTTGGTAAAAGACGCGCAGAAAAGGGCGATTGCCACCTCGATTTATCAGATATTCTTGCCCATTGCACAGGCATGATCCTGATTGCCTTGCCGCAAAAACGCGAAAGCCTGCATAAGGCCAAAACCCATATCCGCAAGGCGGTAAAACACTTTCCGGGCCATGTGTTTCTGGGGGCTTCCCCACGCTATGACGGGCGTGATGAGGCTTACTTCAATACATGTGCAAAATTGTCTTATCAAACCGCAGCGCCGATGGTGGCGGTGGGAGATGTGATGATGCACCGTGCCAGCCGCCGCCAATTGGCGGATGTGCTGACCTGTATGCGCGAGCACATTAAGATCGATGGTATTGGCAAGCAGGCCCTGCCCAATGGGGAACGTCATTTAAAAGATGGGGCCACTATGGCGCGGTTGTTTCGCAATCACCCAGGTGCGGTGAAGCGCAGTATGGAAATTGCCAGCCGCTGCCGGTTTTGCCTAAGCGAACTTTCGTACGAATATCCTGATGAGATTACCGATGGGGAAAAGCCGCAAGCGCGCCTGGCAAGGCTTGCCCAAGACGGGCTTAAGCGCCGTTTTCCCGATGGCATATCCACTGAAGCGCAGGCGCTCGCAGTGAAAGAATTGGCGCTGGTGGAGAAGCTTGGCTTTGCGGCTTATTTTTTAACCGTCCATGACATTGTGCAATTTGCAAAATCACAAGGTATTTTATGCCAGGGGCGCGGCTCTGCGGCCAATTCTATCCTGTGTTACGTGCTGGGCATCACCGATGTGGGACCAGACACCATTACCATGGTGTTTGAACGTTTTGTGTCTGAGCATCGCGGCGAACCGCCGGATATTGATGTGGATTTCGAGCATGAACGCCGCGAAGAGGTGATTCAGCATATTTATGAGAAATATGGCCGCCACCGGGCAGGCCTGTGTGCCACGGTTATTCATTTTCGCACCCGCGCTGCCATTCGCGAGGTGGGCAAGGTTATGGGCCTGTCTGAAGATGTGACGGCCAATCTATCCGGGCAGATCTGGGGGTCAAGCAATGGCGGGGTTGATGAGGAACGCATTCGCGAGCTGGGTCTTGACCTTTCCGACAAACGGCTTGTGCAAACCCTGTATTTGATTGGTGAGGTTATCGGCTTTCCGCGTCACCTTTCCCAACATGTGGGAGGTTTTGTGATCACCAAGGGCAGGCTTGATGAGTTGTGCCCCATTGAAAATGCGGCCATGGAAGACCGCACGGTGATTGAATGGGACAAGGATGATATTGATGCGTTAGGCATTCTGAAGGTCGATGTATTAAGCCTGGGCATGCTCACCTGCATTCGCAAATGTTTCGACTTGCTACGGCTACATGATGGGCTTGACTATTCCATCGCCACCGTGCCGCAAGAAGACAAGGCAACCTATGACATGCTGTGCAAGGCCGATGCGGTTGGGGTGTTTCAGGTGGAAAGTCGCGCCCAGATGAATTTTCTGCCACGCATGCAGCCGCGCATCTTTTATGATTTGGTGATTGAGGTGGCGATTGTGCGCCCCGGCCCCATTCAAGGGGGCATGGTGCACCCCTATATCAACCGCCGCCAGGGCAAAGAACCTATCGAGTTTCCATCTGAGGAATTGCGCGGGGTTTTAGGTAAGACCCACGGGGTGCCGCTGTTTCAGGAACAAGCTATGCAAATTGCTGTGGTGGCGGCGGGCTTTACCGCCGAAGAAGCCGACAGGCTGCGCCGTTCGCTGGCCACCTTCCGGCGCATGGGCACCATTGGCACATTCGAGGAACGCTTTATCGATGGCATGCTGGAACGCGGCTATGAACTTGACTTTGCCGAGCGTTGTTTCTCGCAGATCAAGGGCTTTGGGGAATATGGTTTTCCTGAAAGCCATGCAGCAGCTTTTGCCATGCTGGCTTATATTTCTGCCTGGTTAAAATGCCATCATGCGGCGGTCTTTGCCTGTGCCTTGCTCAATTCTCAACCCATGGGATTTTATGCACCTGCCCAGATTGTGCGCGATGCGCGCGAACACCAGGTTGATGTGCGTCCGGTCTGCATCAATAACAGCCAGTGGGATAATATTCTTGAACGCTGCCCCGATGGCGCCCTTGCCCTGCGGTTGGGCTTTCGCCAGATCAAAGGCCTTAAGGAAGAGGATGCAAATTGGATTGTTGCCGCCCGTGGTAACGGCTATCTGGACCCTGAAAGCGTGTGGTTGCGGGCGGGCCTTTCGCCTTCCACCTTGGAGCGGCTGGCAGAGGCGGATGTGTTTATCGATATGGGGCTTAACCGCCGCGATGCCTTATGGCAGGTCAAGGCCATTCGCGGCCAAATCCCCCTACCGCTGTTTAACGATCCCATAGATGGCGAGAGCGTGCATGAACCCGAAGTCACCCTGCCCGCCATGCATTTGGGAGAAGAGGTGGTGGAAGATTATATCTCGACGCGGTTGAGCCTGCGCGCCCACCCGATGGAGCTTTTGCGCCCCAGCATACCCGGGCTAACCACCCATGCAGAACTTATCTGCGCGCCCTTGCGGCGCACCAGCGTGTGCGGGTTGGTGATCACCCGCCAGCGGCCGGGCACCGCATCGGGTGTGATTTTCGTAACCCTGGAAGATGAAACCGGGGTGAGCAACATTGTTGTGTGGCCGAAGGTTTATGAAGAATTCCGACGCGAGGTAATCGGCGGGCGCCTGTTACGGGTGAGCGGATATTTGCAGCGCGAGGGCATTGTGGTGCATCTGATCGCGCAAAAGGTTGAGGATTTATCCCACCTGCTTTCAGAGCTTGGCCACCCGATGGATGAGGCGATCGGTGAAATGGCACCTAAGGCAGATGATGCCCCACGGCCAACGCCTGTGCGCTCACCAGTACGCTCAATGGTGCGCGCACGCCACCCGCGCGAGCAGGCCAAGAAGCTTTTTCCAAGCCGGGATTTCCATTAAGCGCAACAGCACGCCCTAGCCCGGATAGGCGACCACCCTAAGCTCGATCAACAGTTCAGGCCGGGGCAGATCGCTCACCTCAACAGTGGTGCGCGCCGGGCCATCTGTTACGAAATAGCTATTTTAAACCGCGTTAAAATTAGCGATAAGTGGGGATAGTTGGCAAGGGGCTTGGCCTTGGCCTCAACGGCTTCACTGTGATCTGCCACACGGCTTACCCGTTATGGCGATTGCTGCGGCATGGTTTCCACAAAGCATTCGCGGTCTTTCATCCGGTCAAAGTAGGCAACCAGTGCCGGGCACGCCTCAAACGCCTCCTTGGAATGGGGAAACCTCTGGGCATAAAACAGGTTCGGTAGCACCAGACAGTCTGCAACAGAGAATATGTCTGAACCGTAAAATCCCTGTGCCACACCTTGCTCGACTATCTTGAAGATGCCAGGCATTTTTTCAATTGCTTCGGCAACGCGTTCAGGCGATGGCTGGCCATCATCGCCAGCATTAAAAATGAACTCCAGTGCATAACGCCGGATCAACCAGATATCGAGCGTTGTGTTATTATAGGAAATCCACTGCTCCAAACCTATTGCGTTAGACGCATCGCCTGGAATAAGGGCCGGGCCATCAAAGGTATGATCGAGATAGCGCAAAATAGCCGAGGTCTCGAAAATAGTTACATCCCCATGGTGCATGCCGGGCGCGCGGCCGGTTGGGTTCACAGCCAAGAGTTCAGGCGTGTGCGGCATCACAACATGATGGGTGGCATCAATACCCTTTTCATGCGCCGCCATGCGCACCGCCCAGGTGTAGTTAGATTGCGCTGGGCCAAAAATTTCCAAAGCCATAGAATTTCCTCTCATTTATCCTCAAAAAGAACGGCCCACGCGCGCGTGGGCCGTGATCATAGAATTGGCCGTAGCGGCTACATCTCTATTGCTTCAGCAACTTCCACGGTACCGTGGGCCAAAATAGGGCAGCCCTTGGCAAGCTCACACGCCGCATCAATAGTTTCCGCGCTCACCAGGGTGTAACCGGAGATGGGATTTGCACCACCATTATCTTCAACACCATTGGCGGTGACCGTTTTCGACATGCCAACTGGGTTGCCGCCATCAACTACGGCGTCTCCCATACTCTGAAACCAGGCGCCCCATGCAGCCATAACCTTTTCACCCTCTTCTGGTGTCTCGGGCATTGTGCCGCCGTGATAAACAAAAACAAATTTGGGCATATCTTCTTCCTCTCAACTGTAAAAATTAAAAATCAGTCTTCATATTGATCGCGCCGGCGCACCCAACCCATGGGAAACGGCAACCCGTCTTCATCCCGCCCCTTGGGCACCATGTCAAGCTGCTGATAAGCACCATTTATGGTGTCGAGCCCACGGGCGAAGGTTGAATAGGTACGGTACACCACACCATCATCGCCTCTCGCGAACACGCTCATTCCCGGCATTTCCGACACAAAAGCCGGCGATGTTTGGTGGTTATAAAGCTTCTCACCACTATCGATTTCTTGCTGGGTAAATGCCACCGCAAAATCCTGGTTAAAGCTGTTATTGCCTGATGACACCCACTCATGTGTCCAGCCCATGCGTTGCTTATAGGCATTGAGTTTTTCCAACGGTGCGCTGGAGACAGCGACCAAGCTGACATCGCGATGATTGAGATGCACGACTGCAGGTGAATAAAGGTCGGCCCAGAAAGAACACGCCGGGCAGCCTTCGTCCCAGTCTGGTCCGAACATGAAGTGCCACGCGATTAACTGCGAGCGGGTTTCGAAAAGATCGCTCAAGCTTTTCGGGCCGTCATTGGTGTCGAACACATAGTCTTGCTCGACCCTCATCCACGGCAGGGTGCGGCGTTCAGCGGCAAGCGCGTCGCGGGCTTTTTGAAACTCTTTTTCTTTGGCCAAAAACGCACGGCTGGCCTCATGCCATTCATCTTGGCTAACTATTTTCAGGGGCTCCATAACTGTAATCTCCTTTAAGCGAATGCGCTTTCAAGCTTGCGCAGAGATGACGTCCAGCCGAAGCTGTGCTGGGTTTTGCTCTCGTCGCTGGCAAAACTGCGTTGGGTTAAAACAAATCTGGTTGCATCATCGCCCTCAGCAGAGATGTCGATGGTCACAAGGCTTTCATGACCGCGTTGGTCATCTTCATCGTGCCAGGCCCAGGTAAAGGCGATTTTGTTGGGTGGTGAAACCTCGGTCACCTCACCGCTCACTTTGTGACGGCCACCATCGGCATTCATCATCACAGAATGCCACGGCCCAAGCTTGGTAAAATCCAACGTTTCATCGGGCAGCTCTATGCCTTCCGGCCCCCACCATGTCACCAGATGATCACGCTGGGTGATGAATGCGAACACCCGTTCCACGGTTGCGGGAAACACCCGCTCAAGGACTAGATCTTCAGTCATTTTTTTCTGACTCCCTGGCAAGAGCAGCTTCAAGACGCTTCAAGCTACCTTCCCAAAATTCTTTGTGGCTCATGGCCCAGTTTCCAATTTCTTCAAAAGTTTCCGGCCGCGCCGAATAAAGTCTTTGCTGTTTGCGCACGCGCTTGTGAACCAGTCCTGCATCATTCAACACCCGCAGGTGTCGCGAGATTGCGGGCGCGGAAATATTGAAGTCCTGCTGAAATGCCCCGGCCGGCAATTCGCCCTCATC
>JBPCVX010000318.1:0-6063 GCA_051010095.1 Hyphomicrobiales bacterium | reverse complement strand
GCGTTACAGCACGCCCCGAGGCATTCCACCTCAATCCAGGAGAACGTGCCATCTTCAGTGACATGCATCTGGTCGCCGATCATTTCGCGGCACACCTCTTTGAGATCTTCTGAGCCACACAGCATGCAAGGCGTCGTGCCACAGAGCTGCACATGGTGGCGCCCAACAGGTGCGAGATTAAACATGGTGTAAAAGGTCGCGACTTCATACACACGAATGTATGGCATTGCGAGGAATTCAGCCGTCCAGCGAATGGCCGGTTCGGAAATCCATTGGTGCTCGTTCTGCTCTTGTACTTTCCACAAAAGCGGAATGACGGCAGAGGCTTGTTTGCCTTCTGGATATTTCTTCACAACAGCTTTCGCGAACGTCATAGTTTCGCCGCTTGGCTCGAAGCCCTGCGGTTGGAGTTCAGCTTCTGCGAGACGGCGCACGCTCATCGGTCAACCTCACCAAACACAATATCAAGCGATCCCAAAATAGCCGACACATCAGCCAGCATATGGCCGCGGCATAGGTAATCCATGGCTTGTAGATGGGCAAAACCTGGTGCGCGAATCTTGCAGCGATAGGGTTTGTTTGATCCATCTGAGACTAAATACACGCCAAACTCACCTTTCGGCGCTTCAACGGCTGCGTAGACTTCGCCCGCAGGAACCCGGTAACCTTCAGTGTAAAGCTTGAAGTGATGAATCAATGCTTCCATCGATTTCTTCATTTCTTCGCGTTTTGGTGGCACCACCTTGCCATCCATCGAGGAAATCGGCCCCTGCCCTTCAGCAGAATTCAGCTTTTGAATACACTGTAACATGATGCTTACAGATTGGCGCATCTCCTCCATGCGGATCAGATAGCGGTCGTAACAATCGCCGTTTTTGCCAATGGGAATGTCGAATTCCATTTCATCGTAACATTCATATGGCTGGGATTTGCGCAAGTCCCATGCAGCGCCCGATCCGCGCACCATTACGCCGGAAAAACCCCAGTCCCAGCAATCTTGCAACGACACAACACCTACATCGACATTGCGTTGCTTGAAAATGCGGTTGTCGGTCAGCAAGCCCTCGATATCATCCAGCACTTGCGGATGCTCTTCACAGAACGTGGCGATATCATCGATAAGTTTCTGGTCGAGATCCTGATGCACGCCACCCGGACGCACATAAGCTGCATGCATACGCGAGCCTGAAGCGCGCTCATAGAAAACCATGAGTTTTTCACGCTCCTCGAAACCCCAAAGCGGCGGCGTCAGCGCGCCAACGTCCATGGCTTGCGTCGTCACGTTAAGTAGGTGTGAAAGTATGCGGCCAATCTCAGAATAAAGTACCCGAATTAGCTGTCCGCGCATTGGCACTTCAATATCGAGAAGCTTCTCAGCAGCAAGCGCGAACGCATGCTCCTGGTTCATTGGCGCCACATAGTCGAGCCGGTCGAAATATGGCACAGCCTGTAGATAAGTTTTGGTCTCGATCAGTTTTTCGGTGCCACGGTGCAGCAAACCAATGTGTGGGTCCACGCGCTCGACCACTTCGCCATCGAGCTCAAGCACAAGGCGCAACACACCGTGGGCCGCGGGATGCTGCGGCCCAAAGTTGATATTAAAATTTCTAATTTCCGCTTCAGCCATGCTGTGCTCTTCAGACCTTAACTCGGTGCATCGCCGGCTTTTTCATCGCCTGGCAATACATAATCGGTGCCCTCCCAAGGGCTTACATAATCGAAGGAACGAAATTCCTGAACTAACTTCACAGGTTCATAAACCACTCGCTTTTGTTCATCATCGTAGCGCACTTCCACAAACCCGGTGGTTGGAAAATCCTTGCGCAGCGGATGTCCATCGAAACCATAATCGGTCAGTATGCGGCGCAAATCCGGGTGGCCGGAAAACAGAATGCCGTATAGATCAAACGCTTCACGTTCAAACCAGTTGGCCATTGGAAAAATGTCGATAGCACTTGGAACGGGCGTTTGTTCATCAGTTTGCACTTTCACCCGCACGCGCGCATTCTGATAAGGGCTCAGGAGATGGTAAACCACATCAAATCGTTTCTCGCGCCCAGGATAATCCACCCCACAAATATCTATCGGCACCACAAACCGACAGTTTGGATCATCACGCAGAAACTTTAAAAGTGGTACGATTCGATCAACACTCGCCAACAAAGTCAGCTCACCCAGCTCAATGCTCCATTCGGTTACATCATCACCGCGCAGCGCCGTAATGTGCTCGCCAAGTTCGCGCAGGCCGTCTTCCGGGCTCTCAGCTGTAGGTTCGCTCATACCAAATGCCTCTATCGCTCAATCGTGCCTGTACGGCGGATTTTCTTTTGCAATTGCAAAACGCCGTACAACAACGCTTCCGCTGTTGGCGGACAGCCTGGAATGTAAATATCAACCGGCACCACGCGGTCGCAACCGCGCACTACTGAATAAGAATAGTGATAATAGCCGCCGCCATTTGCACATGAGCCCATAGAGATCACATAGCGCGGCTCTGGCATTTGGTCGTAGACCTTACGCAACGCCGGTGCCATCTTATTGGTCAACGTGCCCGCAACAATCATCACGTCTGACTGACGTGGAGATGCCCGTGGCGCAAATCCGAAACGCTCAACATCATAGCGCGGCATGGATGTATGCATCATCTCAACAGCACAGCAGGCCAGCCCGAATGTCATCCACATAAGCGAGCCAGTACGCGCCCAATTAATAAGATCGTCCGACGCTGTAACGATAAAGCCCTTATCTGCAAGCTCATTGTTTATCGACGTAAAGAAAGGGTCCACTGGAGCATTTACCGCGCCAGGTCCCCCGCGTTGGGCATCTGCTTGCGCGTAGTTCGGCAAAATCAGCTTGCTTGAAGGTGTATCGCTCAATCCCATTCCAGGGCTCCTTTGCGCCACTCATAGGCAAAACCAATGGCAAGAATTCCTAGGAAAATCATCATAGACCAAAATCCATATACACCCACTTCCTTGAGGGAAATCGCCCAGGGAAAAAGGAATGCAACTTCTAGATCGAATATGATGAAAAGGATTGCTACGAGATAAAAGCGTATGTCGAACTTCATGCGGGCATCGTCAAACGCGTCAAATCCGCATTCATATGCCGAGAGCTTCTCGGTGTCGGGTTTCCGCACTGCGATGATCATAGCAGACAGCATCAGTGCAAGCGCTATGACGAGGCAAATACCGAGAAATATGATGATCGGCAAATACCCTCTGAGAAGCTCTTCCATACCACCCCAAAACCTGGCAACAAAACGTCCAGGCCCCAATTTTAAATCCTTCTAAAGCGTGTTACCGCACTGCACCGGTGTGCGCAAGGCAAACCCTCGCTTAAGTCACATTTTCATTTACGTGCCAAATCGCCGCGCTCGAAGTGTTTAACCTAACAAGTGCGGTCCATTCGCTAGCGCTCAGCCAATGCCAATCTCAGGCCCAACAAGCCAAAACTTGCGGCAAAAGAACGTCTTAGCCATAACATCACATATGGACGTGAAATTACATAGTCGCGTGCCAGCGCGGCACATGCACCATAACCAATAAACACAATAAAGGTGAGCGCCATAAAGATCAGTGCAAGCGCAAAGAGAATCGGTGTCGGGTTTGCCGTGCCCGCGGGAATGAACTGGGGCAGAAAAGCCAAAAAGAAAAGTGAGAGCTTAGGGTTCAGCAAATTAAGCAAAACACCATTGCGCACGATCGTCACATAAGCCGTCTTGTTGCGCTCTTCCGGCACACTCAGAGAGCCCCCATCTCGCATAATGCTCCACGCCATGTAGAACAGATAGGCCACACCCAAATATTTGATAACCTGGAAAGCAACTGCGCTGGCATGCAAGATTGCAGCAAGGCCCGCAATTGAGGCAAGCATGTGTGGCACGATCCCAAGCGTGCAACCAAACGCAGCTGCTACGCTGGGGCCCATGCCTTGTCCCAGGCCAACAGCCAGCGTGTACAAGACACCCGTGCCAGGTAGCAAAACCACAATAATTGAAGTTATGAAAAATTCCACGGACATCGCTTTACTCCAGATTTACTGAAAGTAGAACTTGCAGCGGATTTTCAGAATTCGCAATTGAAACGCGAAATTTTACTCCGCGCATGTACCAGGCAAGTTGGAACAATCCAGCCAGAAAGTTGGAACAGCATCCGTGGATTCCGCGCAAGTTATTGATTTAATGGCGGGAGTGACGGGACTCGAACCCGCGACCTCCGGCGTGACAGGCCGGCACTCTAACCAACTGAGCTACACCCCCGCAAGGCGCGTTTGCTAGAAAAACATCAGCAGAGCGAGGCCTCGTTTAAGCCACCCATTCGCTCAAGTCAAGCATGTAGGAACAGACTTTTCACATCTGCTTATTTTATGCCCACCGTACGACGCATTTTGGCAGCAAATGCGGGCTTTGGAATGGTGCTGAGTATCAAGTTAGACCACTTTAAACTTCGCGATGCGCCGGACGTATGGTAATCTCGGCTTATGCAAAGTTGTTCGATCATTCCACCAGAAATGAAAAACCTATATGACGAGTGGCAAATGTCACCCGCAATCATTTGTAACGGTTTTGCGTTTCTAACAGGCTTCAACGGAGCATCTTTGCAGGGTATTGTTTCGCACGATCCTGAGACCCAAATGCTAGAAGCTTTTCAGCAAGTTGAAATGGTCCTTAAAGCTGGTAGCATGGGTTTTGAACATGTCGTGGAAATGACTAGCTACCATGTCGGTCTACGCGACCACCTCGCACTCTTAAGGTCTGTTCGCAGCCGGTTCGTCGTAGAGCCTTATCCCGCGTGGACAGCAATTGACGTTGCTGGTTTTGCTACCGAAAGAGTCATCATTGAGCTTCGTGCGATTGCTAAACTGCCCTGAGCTAGCTGCTCTTCTTTATTCCCAGCTTTGCAGCATTGTCGATCACTCGCACTTCGCGCTGCGGGAACGGAATCGTGATATTTGCACCCTTGAGCGCATCCCATACAAGAAACAGCACATCGGAGGAGAATTTGTTGGGGCCATCATCGAGGCCGTCGACCCAGAACTCTACGCCGAGATTCACACCTGAATCGCCAAAACCGCGCAACTCACAATCGGGCTTTTCTGGTTCCTGAAGCACACGTGGGTGTTTCGACACCGCCGCTTGGATAAGCGGTGGGACCTTATGAAGGTCGGTATCATATGCAACCGAAAACTCCACCTCATAACGCTGGCGCGGGTCATCTCTGGTCCAGTTGGTGAAGGCCGAAGTGATGAACTTTTCGTTCGGCACCATGATTTCCTTACCATCAAACGTTTCCAGCGTGGTGGAGCGCATGTTGATGTCTTTAATGATGCCAGAGCGGCCATCTTCAAGCTCAATGAAATCACCGGCCGACATTGAGCGCTCGAAAAGCAGGATCAAACCGGAAATGAAATTAGAGGCAATTTGCTGCAAGCCAAACCCAAGGCCAACACCCAACGCCCCGCCAAATACAGTGAGTGCCGTGAGGTCAAGCCCGAGCACCTGCAGCAAAACGACAAATACCACACAATATAGCGCAATCTCAAACAGCTTGGCGAACAGCTCACGTGTTGCCGGTTCCAGGTTTTCCTTTTTGCGTATAGCGTTTTGACCAAGTTTGGATGATTGACGCCCAAGCCAAAACAAGATGGCTCCCGCAATGACCGCCTTGATCAGAAAATAAACTGAAAGCCTAATGTTACCGGCTTCAAGAGACATACCATCGAGAAATGTTGATACCGCATCATAATGCCCAAATACACGCAATGCTGCTAATGGCAAGCCAACCCAAATGGCGGCCGTGCGCACGATTGGATGCGAGACAAAGCGTTTTATCAGCGCATAGAGCAAATAAACAACGGCTGCACTTTGAGCTGCGATAACAACCCAGTTGCTGCCAAGAACCGGTCGCGCAACTTCTGCTGTGGCGGCAAGTGCAGTTACCGCGAGCAACGGAAACAATAGATTTGATAACGAAGCAATGAACTGGCGCAGTGCAAACGCACGTGTGCCCTCAGCGGGAGCAGCAAAAATACCAGTGCGGCGGCGAATAACTGTCGCAATAA
>JBPCVX010000317.1:0-6904 GCA_051010095.1 Hyphomicrobiales bacterium | reverse complement strand
CCTTCCCCTTTGATTCAACAAGAAA
Source organism: Hyphomicrobiales bacterium (assembly GCA_051010095.1). Taxonomy (GTDB): domain Bacteria; phylum Pseudomonadota; class Alphaproteobacteria; order Rhizobiales; family CAJQND01; genus CAJQND01. The sequence continues at coordinate 6,879 of JBPCVX010000317.1, read as the reverse complement.
AATGATGTCCGTCTTCGCACAGCTTCCCGACGGGCGGACTGTTTTGGTCGCAAAAGGGGCGCCTGACGTAATTTTGTCGCGAGCGGTTAAGGTCCGCATCGGCGAGGAGGAGCGCCAAATAACGCCTGAACTGCGAGCTGATATAGAAGATGTCATTGACAGCTTTGGCGAGCGGGCTCTCAGAACTTTGGCGGTGGCGTATCGCGAAGTTTCCCCAGACGAACTGGATCACGACAACCCCGAACAGGAAATCGTGCTCGCTGGTATCCATGGTATTATGGATCCCCCCCGACAAGAAGTGCCGCATGCCGTAGCAGAAGCCACTGGTGCCGGAATCCGTACGGTTATGATTACTGGTGATCACGCCGTCACCGCCAAGGCTATAGCCGAGCAAATCGGTGTACTGTCGGGTTCACAGCAAGCCGTATTCACGGGTGCTGAGCTCGATCAAATGAAAGATGAAGATTTAAATAGCGCTGTGAAGAACGCAGCTGTGTTTGCGCGCGTGACGCCTGAGCACAAACTTCGCATCGTCAAAGCACTTCAGACTAATGGTGAAGTGGCCGCGATGACTGGAGATGGCGTGAACGATGCGCCAGCGCTTCGCGCGGCTGACATCGGTGTCGCCATGGGGATTACCGGGACACAGGTTGCCAAGGACAGCGCCGCGTTGATTCTTCTGGATGATAACTTCACGACTATTGTCACGGCCGTTCGTGAGGGCCGCAGAATCTTTGACAACCTACTGAAATTCGTCCGGCAAGCTCTGACTGCCAACGTTGCGGAAGTTACCACTATACTTTTCGCTTTCCTGCTAATGGGCGCAGACCCCCTCCTTCCGATCACACCGCTTATGATCCTCTGGGTGAATTTAGTTTCTGATGGTTTACCAGCACTGGCGCTGGGATTTGAAAAAAGCGAGCCGGATCTAATGAGACGCCCGCCACGCCCGCGCGACGAGGACATGTTTGGCGGCGGAATGAAAGAGCGGATTCTGATTAGGGGCAGCGCATTGGGACTTCTGACCTACTACGTGTTTCAAGAGTTTCTCGAACGCGGTGCCTCTCTGGAACACGCGCAAACAGCTGCCTTCATGACCCTCATATTTGCGCAAATCTGGCATGTCTTTGATGCGCGAACTACAACGACACTCTACCGCAAATCGCCGCTTGGCAACACCATGCTCCTAGGCGCAGTTGGCATTTCAATCGTTTTATCGTTGTTGGCAATTTATTCTGCTCCTGGCCATTTCGTTCTGGGCACGGTTCCTTTGCCTCTTTCACATCTGCTGGGAACGTTCTTTGTTGCGGCGCTTCCAACACTCGTGCTTTCCGGCTTCAAGGAAATGTTCAATCTTAAATTCGTTTAAGCGGAATGAGTGTGGTTAAAATGGCTAATCCAAAAATAGTGGTCACGTGTTTTACTTGGAAAGGAGGATCTTACTAAGCTTGTAGATGGAGTGATTTAGTCTTTTTGGCCTCTCGGATTAGTTTGCGGCGCGTTTTAAACGAACTCAGGAATAGTCATCGGCTTCTGCGGATTGGCAAGTCGCGCCATAAACAGATCGAGGTTTCTTTTGTGGTTGGCCGTGTGGATTTCGGATTTTTTTAACCGGGCTAGCGAGCCAGTCCTGCGGGAAAAAAGACATTTGGCGCTAGAGTGACGCTGAAAATCGTCGAGGTGAGCTCGGCTGAAATGAAACACTGATGGTATAGGATATTTCCGTTGGGGAGCAAGCGATGGTGGCGCAGAGAACGCCCGCTTGGTGTCCTGAAGTAGCAAAGAGGGGGAGGTGATAAATGGAACACAAGGATCCATTTGTAGAAAAACTTCAGGTCGTAATTCGGTTCGCCGTCCGTATTCTGGCCGTAATGATGGTTCTGGTTATACTACTTGGCGTCTTGGATGTGGCCTGGACCCTTTATCAGAAACTAATCAATCAGCCTGTCTTCATACTGACAATCTCTGAAATATTAGCGACTTTTGGCGCCTTCATGGCGGTGCTAATCGCTATCGAAATATTCGTAAACATCACAATTTATCTTCGCGACGATGTAATCCATGTGAAGATAGTGGTTGCGACGGCGCTCATGGCCGTCGCGCGGAAGGTCATAATACTCGATACAGAAAAAACTAGCGGACTGGATTTGGTCGGCTTGGCACTTCTAGTGATTGCTTGTTCACTCGCCTATTGGCTGGTTCACGATATGCCGTCCTTTAGCGTTCGGTTTGGGCGAACCAAAAGCGCTGAAGAAGCCAAGGAAGAACAATAGTGCCAATACTTTTCTGTCCTCAGGGGGAAATGCACTCAAGATACTCATTTGTGTGGCGACGAGTGGGTGGACTTCTATTGCTACATTTTGACTAATTGAGGGTATGAAAGTACGTCTTCATATCGGCGTTGCGACGTTATTCACGTTCCTCACCTTAGCCGTAACAACATTGCTTGTTGCCATTCTTTATTTTGGCAACAAAGAACTCGCCATTCGTACCGCGAATGAGCGGATGACCGAGGCCAGAAATCAGTCAGTCGAAGAGATGCTAACCGTAATACGCGGAGCGGGAAATGTCGTATCTTCTGCGTCCGTCTTTCTTTCTAAGTTTACGGAGTATGCTGGCTCAAGTGCAGGTTTGGAAGTGCTCTATTCGCAGATGCAGGGTAATGAGCACTACTATGGTTTATATTTTGGAGAGGAAAAATCCGGCGACTTTTTCCAAAACATAAACTTGCCAAAACATTGGAAAACCTTTGGACCGAGCGCTTTGCCAGTGCCGGAAGGAGTAGACCGCGTCCAACGTATAATCGCCGATCAATCTGGCGAGCGTGTCGAAACTTACTTTTGGTCCAATGCCAGTTCGCTGCCCACACCATTTCTTAGTGGAACCACTGTCTACGATCCTCGAACGCGCCCTTGGTATCGCGGGGCGTTGGAGCAAAGCGATATTTATGTTTCACCGCTTTATCAGTTTGAGAGCACAGGACGTCTGGGTGCAACGTTCTCAAAAACCGTGGTCGACAACGAAGGTAAATTGCTTGGCGTCGTCGCGCTCGATATAACAATATCGGCACTTTCGCAAATCCTAGACGATATCAGGATTGGCGATCATGGTTTGGTTTTCATGCTAGATCGCGAAGGTCGCCTACTTTCGTACACCAGCACGCGATCCAAAGGTGGAGAGCCGCGCTTCGTGAGTTCCAATACGAATGGGTCAATTGAAGGCAGTAGCAAAATTATTGACAGTGTCATTGATGAATGGCGAGCAAACCAGCAGGATTTTTTTCGCATAGCTCCAGCATCCGATGGAAGAAGCTATATCGCATCTGTGATGCCAATCCCTGAAGTCTTCGGTGCCCAACCTACGCTCGGGCTTATAGTGCCGGAAGATGAGTTTATCGGAGACATAAAAAGAAATACGACCCGTGCTATGCAATTCGGCGTACTTGCTTTGACCCTGGCCGTCGCATTTACCTTTGTTGTCGCTCGTCTGTTGAGCAAAAATCTTGTGCGCGTGGCAGCTGAAGCAAGAAAAGTCAGTAACTTTGAACTAAGTGAGGACTTAACCCTGAAATCAAATATTCAGGAAGTTGCCGAACTCGAAACAGCGATTGCAAGTATGAAAGCTGGAGTGTCGAGTTTCGGTGCGTTCGTACCAAAGGAGCTGGTGCGCTCTATCCTTTCAAAAGCAGAGAGAATTAGCGTTGGGGGAGAGTCGCGCGACGTTACCCTGATGTTCGCCGACCTTAAAGGGTTTACGCGCCAGACCGAGGGACTTGAACCAGAAGTTCTGATGCCTGCTTTGTCCGAGTATTTCGAAGCAATGGAAAAAGAGATATCTGGTAATCAGGGTACAGTGGATAAGTACATTGGAGATGCCATTATGGCCCTATGGAACGCTCCGCTCGATGATACTGATCACCCTGTTCACGCTTGCCGAGCAGCTTTGGCGTGTTTGCAGGCTGAGGCGAGTCTCAATTCTGATAATGGAGCGTTACCGTTGCGTCCGTTGCAAACACGTTTCGGCCTACACACAGGTCGCGTAGTTGTCGGCAACGTTGGGTCTCTTTCGAGATTGCAATACACAGCACTGGGTGCTGCCGTAAATTTTGCTTCTAGACTGGAGGGGTTGAACAAAGTTTACGGTACAAGGATTCTCGTGTCGTCAGATGTGGCCGTTCATGTCGAGAGCATGTTTTTGCTGCGCGAAGTTGACCATGTTGTGCCTGCCGGAACTAGTTTTCCTAGTCGTATCTTTGAACTAATCGCGGAAAAAGATGATGAGAGTGGCTTTCTGGCAAGCGTAGCCAAGAAACGCGAACTCGAAGAATGGCGTGTATGCTATGACTTGTATCAGTCTGGAAAATGGGCCGATGCATTAGAAGCCCTCCAGACGCATCGAGAAATTGCAACTAACAAGCTTGTTGTAGATGTCTTTATCGAACGTTGCAGCCGTTTCGCGTTTAAACCACCGGCCGCTTGGGATGGCGCTTACCGTTTCGAGAAGAAATGAATTTGCAGCGCATGAAACAACCGTCCTGATGGGTCTCAGGCCAATGATGCGCTTACAATCAAAATGGGCCGGTCAAATCCGACTAACCAAAAAACGGACATTGCTTCAGGTAACGGCGTTCGTCGGTTGTGAGCTCAAAAAAGACATCGCATTTGGTGATGGATTCCGATGAAAAAAATCGCCTAAATGCTATAGATTTGGCGCCAATCAGTGCGGCATGCTAGCATTCGCAAGAGATCGAGGTTTGAGGTGAGCCAGATACGGGGGGCACCATGTCAAAGACGCTATATGAACGTCTGGGAGGAACGGATGGTATTCGGCGAATAGTCGACGTTCTGGTGGACAATCACTCTAAAAACCCAGTTGTCGCTGCACGATTTGCGGGAACTGAGATGGAGCACCTCAAACAAATGGCAGGAGACTTCTTCATAACTGGTTCTGGCGGGCCTGAGATCTATACGGGCAAGGATATGGTTGCTGCGCATCGGCACATGAACATCAGCGGAGATGAGTTTGTCGCAGTTCTGGACGACGCCATGAATGCCCTAAAGGCCAACGACGTCGGCCAACGGGAACAAGAAGAGGTCTTATACATTCTATATAGCCTCAAGGACCAAGTTGTAGGTATCTGAATTTCGCCACAACCGCGTAGAGTCGGCAATCTTCAAAATCTTCAATCAAAGCTTGTTTTCCCCGCATGGTGGTCGTTCGCGAAATTTAGACCAACGTCTTCCTTGAGCCCAGTACTACCGCTTCGGTGATTTTGCGAGCACGGTAGATACGGTGCGCGTCTTTCTACTTCTTGTGATCGCGATTGCGCCCAGCACTAAGGCACATGCAAAAGCTTGAGGAAAAGAGATGGCTTCACCAAAAGCAAGGTATCCCACGGCAAACATCGTGGGCAATTCGATGCTTCCGACGACCGCCGTTTGGGAAGCCCCAATGACAGGTGAGCATATCGTGTAGATAAGCTGGGGCACGAAAGCAGTAACCAAACCAATACCAACAATGAAAAGCCAATCGGATTGTTCCCTTGGGAGAAGCTCTCCAACCTCAGCACCCAGGATGAGCGGCGCGAGGCCCAGTACAGACCCCAGAGAAACTGAAGCGATACGTGCCAAGGGCGCGATCCGTGACAACCTGTGTACCAGGACGCAGATTCCGAAGCCAAACCCAAATGGAGCGGCAAGAGATAGCAGCAGCGTCGGTAGATGTTCCGCGGCCACTGACGCAGGCGAGCCAGCAATGACAGCAGCCACCACAATCAGGCCAGCGGCCAACACGGCGCGTCGCGTGGGTGCATCGCCAAACACAGCCCAAGCAATAACTAAGGTGAACACCGGATAGGTCATGTAAAGCACACCCACTGTCGATGCGGGCAGCTTCTCCAGCGCCGTTACATATCCGATCCAACCAAGCCCCATTACGGCTCCGGCGGAGAGACCCCAAATGATCTCTCGCCATTCTTTTCGGTGCACGATGAGAACAGGAAGCAGAAGAAGAGCCGCAACAATGTATCGGTAGAATGCGACCGCATAGGGTGCAACGCCCTGATCGGTCAGGCTGCGGCTAAAGTAGGGAACCAGCCCGAAACAGATTGATGCAAAAAGAACACCAATACCCGCAAATGCGTAAGGGATGGGCGTTCGATTTCGCGCAGATGCCGTGGCCATAATCTGGAGCTACCACGCATTTGCTTCTTCGTCTTTAGAGATTCTACGAATGACTGCTTTGTCCGCACAGCGGTCACTAAAGCATGCATCTGCGATTGATCAGATTATATACTTCAATGTTCAAACCTATAAAGCTGGCTCGTTGCCAGATTGATCCCAAAGCTCGTGTCATACTAACGACTATTTTTTTTGAGGGCGTAGCTTTGTTCGAGGTCAAAATTGACTTCTAAATGGTGAATCGTCGTCGCAAGTACACTGCAAGTGCAGGCGAGGCAATTTTGCCACTGGGGGTACTATTCGGGGTATCGTATGGTATGTGTTTATGTTTTATAATTTAAAAATATATATTTACTTTGGTTTGTGTATTCCGTGTGGGGCACCACTAAATCTCTATAGCTTGCCGGAACGACCGTGTGAACAGATTGAATCTGTCCCATTCGGACTGGGGTGCCGTCAGCGCGAATGCCCTAGTTTCTTGTTGGCGGTTGATACTGTGAAACAAAATTCCACTTCGAATGGCGCGACACGCTTAGCCACAGAAGTTAGCATCGATCCGTCGACCCTCGGTACTTAGGTTTTCCGGGTTCACCAAACCTCCCAAGATAACGATGGACGCGCGGCATCAAAGTAAATGTATTTAGCTTTGAGTTCCTGCAGGAGCAGTTCGCCAAAAAAATGGCGACCTTATCGGCGCTTG
>JBPCVX010000316.1:0-4281 GCA_051010095.1 Hyphomicrobiales bacterium | reverse complement strand
CGGGGACCTTTCAGAGCGCCATCCTGATCTCTCCACAGACCCACGTTGATCGCTTAAGCATTGGCTTGCTTGCATAAAGATGACCAGCCCAAACGGGCACGCTGTGTATCCTGATGAGATCAGGTGAACCCATAATAAGGGGGCTGAAATGCGCGGGAATAAGTTTTTTGGGAAAATTTTCGCTAAGCCGCCTGGCCGTCGGATTTTTTGTCGAGCAGGGTCACCATGTCGCCGATGATGGAGGTCAGCTCGAAATCCTTGGGCGTGTAGATGGCGGAAACGCCGATCTGTCTCAGGATCGCTTCGTCTTCGGTTGGAATAATGCCACCGACGACCACAGGCAAGTGGTCCATGTTTTTCTCGCGCATCTTGTTCATCACATCGCGCACCAGCGCCACATGAGAGCCTGAGAGAATGGAAAGTCCGATAATGTGCACGCCCTCTTCAAGCGCTGCATCAACAATTTCAGCAGGCGTTAAGCGGATGCCATCGTAAACTACATCCAGCCCGCAATCTTGCGCCCGCACGGCGATTTGTTCAGCGCCGTTTGAATGGCCATCAAGGCCCGGCTTGCCAACAAGCGCCTTGGGCGTTGCGCCAAGTTTCACCGCAAGGCGTTTCACCGCCGCGCGCACCTGCTCGATATCATCGCTGCCGGTTGAAATTTCCAGGCGCGTCACGCCTGTTGGCGCGCGATATTCACCGAACGTGTCACGCAGGGCTGCACCCCATTCACCCGTGGTTACCCCCACTTTGGCCGCAGCGATTGAGGCTTCCATGATATTTTCTTCACCCTTGGCAGCACGCTTAAGGCGCGCCAATGCCTCTTGCACAGCGTCTTCGTCACGCGCCTTGCGCCACGCTTTAAGAGCATCAATCTGGTCGAACTCAACATGATCTGGAACCGTGAGAATGGCCTCGCCATCGCCGGTGGAAAGGGGCGAGGCTTCGCTTTCGGTGTAAGCGTTGACACCCACCACCATCTGCTCGCCATCTTCAATGGCGCGAATGCGTTCCGCGTTAGACGCCACCAGTTTTTGCTTCATATAGCCTTGATCAACAGCGGCCACCGCGCCACCCATTTCCATAATGCGCTGCAGCTCGGCACGCGCATCATCTTTAAGAGTGTTGACCTTGCGCTCAATCTCAACGGAGCCATCAAAAATATCGGCATACTCCAGCAAGTCCGTCTCAAATGCCATAATTTGCTGCATGCGCAATGACCATTGCTGATCAAACGGGCGCGGCAGGCCCAGTGCTTCATTCCACGCCGGCAATTGCACAGCACGCGCACGGGCGTTTTTCGACAACACGACCGCCAGCATTTCGATCAATATGCGGTAAACATTGTTTTCAGGCTGCTGCTCGGTGAGCCCCAGCGAGTTTACCTGCACCCCATAACGGAAGCGGCGAAATTTTGGGTCTTTCACGCCGTAGCGCTCACGACAAATCTCGTCCCACAGCTCGGTGAAGGCGCGCATCTTGCACATTTCGGTAACGAAACGAATGCCGGCGTTCACGAAAAACGAAATACGTCCAACAGCAGCAGGAAAATCCTCATCAGCCAAAGTACCAGATGCCTTCACGCGGTCCAGCACCTCAATGGCAATGGCAAGCGCGAAGCTTAGCTCCTGCACCGGCGTGGCCCCTGCCTCCTGCAAATGATAGGAGCACACATTTGTGGGGTTCCATTTCGGCATTTCCGAATAGGTCCAGGATATAACATCCGTGATCAGGCCCATGGAAGGTTCTGGCGGAAACACATAAGTGCCGCGGGAAAGATATTCTTTGATGATGTCGTTTTGAATGGTGCCGGTAAGCTTCTTACGATCCGCCCCTTGCTCATCAGCCACCGCCACATAAAGCGCCAATAGCCAGGCTGCCGTGGCGTTAATGGTCATGGATGTGTTCATCTGCTCAAGCGGGATTTGGTCGAACAATGCCCGCATATCGCCAATGTGAGAAATGGGCACGCCCACCTTGCCTATTTCGCCGCGCGCCAGCACGTGATCTGAGTCATATCCCGTCTGTGTGGGCAGATCGAAAGCAACCGAAAGACCGGTTTGCCCCTTTTCCAGATTGCGCCGATACAGCGCGTTTGACTCAGTCGCAGTGGAATGACCCGCATAGGTGCGGAAAATCCATGGCCGGTCGCGATGTGGTGTTTGCGTCATTGTGCCCTAAGTCCCCCAAGGCTTTCCTTCGCAGTTGCAGCAATTTAAACGCGGAAAACAGGTCCAATGCAAGGGAATCGTTAAATCCAAAGCATTTTTCATCTACGCAAGTGCGAAAAAAATTGCTACGGTGCACAAAATTGGCACTTTGTTATGGGTATATTGTTGGCAATTGCCCACGTGTTTTGGGGGAAGAGTTAAGATGAGCGCCAGACCAGAAGTTGTTGCTGAAGCGCCTGCAAACGCAGATGCGCCGGTGAAAGATCTCTATGAACTCGGCGAGATTCCGCCGCTCGGCCATGTGCCGAAAAACATGTATGCCTGGGCCATCCGCCCAGACCGCCACGGTGAACCTGAAGACGCTATGCAGGTGGAAGTGGTGCCCACATGGGAAATTGACAGCCACGAAGTGCTGGTTTTGGTCATGGCCGCAGGCGTCAACTATAATGGCGTGTGGGCCTCACTTGGCAAACCTATCTCGGTTTTCAATGTCCACAAGCAGGACATCCACATCGCCGGGTCCGATGCGTCAGGCATTGTATGGGCCGTGGGCGATAAGGTGAAGCGCTTCAAGGTGGGTGATGAAGTTGTCATTCACTGCAATCAGGATGATGGCGATGATGAAGAATGCAATGGCGGCGACCCGATGTTTTCGCCCACCCAGCGCATTTGGGGATATGAAACGCCAGATGGTTCGTTCGCCCAGTTCTGCCGGGTGCAGGCACAGCAGCTTATGCCACGCCCCAAGCACCTCACCTGGGAAGAAAGTGCCTGCTACACCCTAACGCTTGCCACCGCTTACCGCATGTTGTTTGGCCATCGCCCAAACATTCTTCGCCCTGGCCATAATGTATTGGTGTGGGGGGCCTCTGGTGGTCTTGGGTCCTACGCCGTTCAGCTGTGCGCTGCTGCGGGCGCCAATGCCATTGGCGTGATTTCCGGCGAAGACAAGCGCGACTTTGTGATGTCTCTTGGTGCCAAGGGTGTCATTAACCGCAAGGATTTCAAATGCTGGGGCCAAATGCCCGAAGTGAACACGCATGAATATAATGAGTGGCTGAAGGAATCGCGCAATTTCGGCAAGGCGATCTGGGATATCACCGGCAAGGGCGTCAACGTTGACACGGTGTTTGAACACCCAGGTGAAGCCACCTTCCCGGTCTCGTGTTTGGTGGTGAAGCGTGGCGGCATGGTTGTGTTTTGCGCCGGCACCACGGGCTATAACCTCACCATGGATGCGCGCTATGTGTGGATGCACCAAAAGCGCATTCAGGGCTCGCATTTTGCCAACCTTAAGCAGGCAAGCCAGGCCAACCAGCTTATGTTAAACCGGCGCATTGATCCATGCATGTCGGAGGTGTTTTCGTGGGATCAAATTCCCAAGGCCCACACCCGCATGATGAATAATGAACACAAGCCCGGCAATATGGCGGTGCTGGTTTCATCCCCGCGCACCGGGCTTCGCACTTTCGAAGACGTGTTGGCAGAGGGTAACAGTTAGAATCACGTTTCGCGATTGAGCACGCTGAACAGACTAAATGAAATTGCAAAGAATGCGGTGGCAAAACCCCGCCTTAGCATTTACGCAAGAAGTACACTTCAGCAGTTTCTGCCAAACATAAGGATGTTCGATTTTAAGCGCTAAATCTCTGACTCCATGAGTGTTTCTGCTGGTGCAGGCGGAATATCTTTCTCATCCAACCCAGCAATGGATACCTTCGCTGTTCCCGCACATAGTGCGGCCATTGCGGGTTCTCCGTTTGGAAAGTTGCAGGCAAGCAACAAACGCTGGTATGTGACGGGCATGGGAGGCCCACCAATCTTCTTGGGAATATGCGAGTAGATATGGTCAATACGTGCACCGCCCTCTTGTGACACCTTATCATAAGCGCCAAAGGTGAATCGATCGAGGCCAGGTATCACCAGATGTTCCGTAACAACCTCACCAATCGCACTTTTCGCCCATACAGGTCCCTTCCATCTCGCATTCGACGATTCTGGGCCTATTGTCACCGAAAACCAAACATCTTCATGTTTACGACAAATAACGAGATAGGGACGAATTTTGTCCATTGCTGGGTGATCAATGTCACCCTTGGCCTCCACC
>JBPCVX010000315.1:0-2959 GCA_051010095.1 Hyphomicrobiales bacterium | reverse complement strand
GATTGGAATCTGTTCATTTTGTTAAAGATGAAATCAATGGCCAGGTAGATGAAGTAGACATTGAAAAACAGCCAGAACAGGTCTGCAAATGCCTCAATGTACTTGATCGCGCGCGGAGGCAGGAACTTGAACTGGAAGGTGACCCGGTTATGCGCGTTCATTTTGGCTGCGTAGCTTGCGCCAAAGAAAACGAACCAAACGAACATGTAAACCGAAAGCTCCTCTACCCATGAAAATGAGAAGTTGAACAGGGTTCGCACGATGACTTGCAGGAACAAGAGGCAAACAAAAACCGCGAGTAATGTGCGGCAAATGTAGCTTTCTATGTTGTTGAGAATTCCACAGAACTTTGTCATTGGTCCCTCACCTTTGTTGGGAGAGCGCCGAAAGGCGCTCTCCGACATATATTATGGTAGGATTATTCCGAGACGGGGTCGCGACCGATCTCGGCCAAAACAGCGTTCAGCTTTTCAACGCCACCGATGCTTTCGTAAAACTTCGGCCATACAGCTGCAGTCGCAAGATCAATGAACTCTTGCTCGTTGTTTTCTGGATCATCGATCTGCATGCCCTTATCAATAAGGATCTGTTTGATTTCTGCTTCCTTGTCACGCAGAAACTGTGCAGATGCAGCGGTCGCCGCCTTGCCGGCTTCCAGAACGATTTCCTGGTCTTCAGGGGAAAGTTCCTGGAATACCTGCTCGGAAATGATCAGTGGCTCGATCGAGAAGATGTAGCGAATGTTCGTGACGTACTTTTGCACTTCGTAGAACTTCATCGCGTTGATGGTGGTATAAGGGTTATCCTGCCCATCGACCACTTTGGTCTGCAATCCCGCAAAGGTTTCGGACCAGGCCATCGGTGTTGGGCTAATGCCCCAGGCCTTATAGGTGTCGATCATAATTTCGTTCTTGGGAACGCGAATGACAAGCCCTTCAAGATCTGCAACCGATTTTACCGGTTTCTTTGAGTTGGTCAGAACCCGGAAGCCGGTGTAGGTCCAAGCGATGATGCGTACACCAGCGTCGTTGATTGTGTTTTCGGTCAATTCCTGGCCGATAGGACCCTGGGTCAGCTTTTCTGCATCTTCCAGGCTCAGAATGACGTAGGGCAGTGTGAAGACACCAACGGTTGGCGAGAATGGTGTGATGTTGTTGATCGCCAACAGCGACATATCCAGCGTGCCGATAGCCGCCTCGTTTACGGTATCTTGTTCCGAACCCAGTTGTCCGTTCAAGAAAAGGGTTGCGGTATGCTTGCCGCCAGAAAGCTCTTCAAGTGCTTTGACAAAGCCCAGACCGGTGGCTTCCTGGCTGCTGCCGCCGCTGTCGCCAACCGCAATTTTGAAGTTCTTTGCAGAGGCCGGGGCGGCAAGTGTCAGCACGGCTACGGATGCGGCTGCCGCTGCTGCGGATAATGATTTTATCATATTCATAAGCTCTTTCTCCCTTTTTTATTTTCACGATCTTAGCAGAAATGTACCGCAATGGTCCTTTTTTCGCGGGCGGTCATTGCGCAGACTATAGAAAGGCTTAACCGGGTCGTTAATACAAACTTGTTGAATTAAAGGTCGATAAATAGGAAACTTTTGTATGGCCAAAAAAATTGCGATAAATCGGGTTACGGATGTCGACATCAGGTTGCTGGACGTATTTAAAACAGTTGTTGCTTGCGGCGGGTTCACCGCAGCCGAATTTGAACTGAACATCGGCCGATCAACGATCAGTAAACATATCTCCGACTTAGAGACTCGCGTGGGCCTAAAGCTTTGCCATCGCGGTCCGGCCGGGTTCTCGGTAACGTCAGACGGCGAGCAAGTTCTGAAGTCTTCGGAAGATCTGTTTATATCCATCGATCGGTTTCAGGAACAGATTGACGAAGCACGTGCAGATTTAACCGGCAAGCTGAAGATCGCATTCTTCGATCACGCTTCCTCAAACCCCGAGGCCAATGTCTTTGGTGCGATACAGATGTTTCGCGACAAAGCACCAGGTGTCACGCTCGACATTTCAATGGAGCCGCCGAACATAATTGAGGAAGGCGTCATCAACGGCAAGTTCAACCTGGGCATAGTGCCCCTGCATCGCCAATCACCAATGTTGAGTTACACCGACCTTTACACTGAAGAAATGCATCTGTTTTGTGGTCGAAGTCACGAACTTTTTGATCGCCAGAAAACAGAGTTTACCGTAGCTGAACTTCGGAAGTATTCGTTTGCGGGGCTCAGTTTCAACTCACCAAACATGGCTGTGCATCAGAAACTCAAACTACGCAAATCTGCGTTTGTTCAAAACGAAGAAGCTCTCGCGCTTCTGGTTTTGTCGGGACGATACCTCGGCTTCCTGCCGAGCCATACGGCAACACCATTTCTGGACGCAAGCAAAGTTCGGAAAATTGACTGCAAGCCTGCAAGTTTTGTCTCGAAAATGTCCGCGATAGTGAGAAAGAGCAGATCCAAAGGGCGACGACTGAATTTATTCCTTGAATGCTTATTCGATGCTCACAAATCCCAGGCACAAGATTCGTAACCAGTAGGTGACGATTGCAGCGAATGCGGTTGCGAACAGGAAGACTTTGGGACAGCGTTCATATCGGGTTGTGACACTTCTCCAGCCCTTCAGGCGCTCGAACATGATCTCGATGCGGTATGGCCGCGATCCCTGAGCAGCCAAGTTACTTTTGGAAGGCTGCCAAGCAAACCCCGAGCACGGTGATGTCACGTTAGTCGCCTTAGTAAAGACAACTCGCGATGCTCTGATTTCATGCTGCTCGAGCGGCCGCCTTCCGGGCGTCAAACGCTCCGAGACAGTGACACCGTATTGTTAAGGCGGAGCGACGACGTGCAGGGACACAAAAGCAGTTCCGAACGGTCGAATCGGTGCCACGAACCGCTGCAGACCTCCCAGAGATCGAACCCCCGCATCGTCCGTTCTTGCTTTCGAAGCGGCAGATGGCGGTT
>JBPCVX010000314.1:0-2739 GCA_051010095.1 Hyphomicrobiales bacterium | reverse complement strand
AGCTAATGACGATATTCGCAAGGTGCGCAATTACCCTGAACAACCGCCTGTGATCCCGCACAAGATTGAGGATTATCAATTGAACGTGAGGGTAAACCAATGCATGGAGTGTCATTCACGTAAAGCGATTGGCGACAGCCAAGCCCCAATGGTCTCGGTCACTCACTTCATGGACAGGGACGGCCAATTCCTGGCGTCGATTTCGGCGAGGCGGTACTTTTGCACCCAATGCCATGTCCCCCAGCATGAAGCCAAACCGCTGGTGGAGAACGAGTTTGTCGATGCAGATACGTTGATCGAATATCTCAACAAAAAGAAAGATCAGTGAGGCAATCTCATGTGGGCATTCGTTAAAAAAACCTGGAACGTTATTCGTTCACCCAGTGCTTACTTCAGCTTGGGCGCACTTGCTGTGGGTGGATTTCTCGCAGGGGTGATCTTCTGGGGCGGGTTTAACACCGCCATGGAATTCACCAACACCGAAAAGTTCTGCACTGGCTGCCATGAGATGCGAGACAATTTGTTGGCAGAGCTGAAGACAACAATCCACTATTCAAACCGCTCCGGGGTGCGTGCGAAGTGTTCTGACTGTCACGTGCCACATGATTGGACCGACAAGATCGCCCGCAAGATGCAGGCCTCAAAAGAGGTGTGGGGTTGGATATTCGGTACAATCAGCACACGTGACAAGTTCCTTGCCAAACGCCGCGAGCTGGCGGAGCGGGAGTGGACGCGGTTTAAGGCTAATGACAGTTTGGAATGCCGCAATTGCCATTCTGAAAAATCGATGGATTTTACTAGGCAGTCGAAACGCGCATCCGAGGCCCATCAGCGGTTTCTCGCAACAGGCGAGCGAACGTGCATAGATTGTCACAAAGGGATCGCCCATCAGCTTCCAGACATGGGAACGGCGCAAAGCTTTATGCAAATGCATGCGCATATCTCAACGCAAACCCAACGCGGTTTGGAAGGATATCTGAAAGCGAAGCAATAGTGCCAAGTTGCTAATCTTTGCACGGTATTCTATAGGCAATAGATGCATGAATTTTCAGAGATCTGCCAAGCCCGTCCGCGCGTGTGTGCGTGGATGGACCCGAGCACCGGGCGATTGCCAGGCGTTAATCCCCTGACAGATGACGATTGGCTGTTCCGCGACGGTGTATTTGCAGAACAAATGGCTTATCGCGATTGGCTCGTTGAACACCGCCGTGATGTGGTATTCAAGGCGTTGGATGAGGTTGGCCCAGCTGCTGTTGAGCTGTTGAGCGTTGTTACTGGCGTGCTGGTTCAGCGCGAAGGCTATGAGGTAGGAGAGAAGAATGTTGTGCGTCCAGACGGTGTGCGCATTGCCCTGGATGATGATCACCCCCTGTTGATTGCCGGAAGGCTTACCCAGCATGATCTGTGCGTGATGGAGAAGCTGGGAGATGAACATGTACTTATGGGGGCAAGCCTTTTCTTCCCCTCATCATGGTCTTTAGAGGAAAAGGTAGGCCGCCCTCTGATCACTATTCATATTCCAATAGAGGAGTATACGGAGGATATCGCCACCCGTGTGCAACGCATGTTTGACATGATCCGCGTTGATCGCCCGCTGTGGCGTGCGAACACGCTTATCTATGAGAACCCAGATTTACATCAGCCACGCCCCTCTGGCACGCGCGACGTTCCCGCACCAGATCAAAGACTATGGCTGCGCTCAGAATTTCAAGGATTAAAACGCCTACCTGATACGGATGCCGTCGTGTTCTCTATCCACAATTCTGTGGTGCCGTTTGAAACGCTTTCTGATAAAGAACAATCAAGCCTCAAGGCGTCTCGTCATTGGAGGGCGCAGTGAGGGGATTTATTTTACCGCCTCTCAAACGGTCGCGTCAGAAAGTAAGCGCCAAAGACGATCATTTGCAGTTGCCAGAATTTTGCCGACAGCGCATCTGTTGTGCCCTAACCAAGAACTTTATCCCACACGACAATCTTGAAATCATAGATTACAAAAGGCAGCGCGAAAGCAGGGCGGATCCAGCGGGTGAGCAACCCCTTTTGTTCTGCCACTAGAACGGCACGTCGCGACTCAAGTTGTGAGATGGCTTTATCTGCCTCGATCCGCTCAGAGGAATTTTTAGCATTGAGTTTGTTCTCGTGGGCACGGTTCAGTTGCTTGCCGATAGCTGTGATGCCGCCGCCAGCAAGCCAAGAAAACAAAATGGAAATCATTTGCTTAGTCCATACGCGCGAGTTTGTCGCGCAACCCGATCAGTCCAAAACCTAAAACGAGAAGACCTGCGGGTGATGCATCACCCCCACCCGCCAGAACCGAGACAACCGAGCCAAGTTCATTAAGCTCATAAGCCTGACACACCAGCATAAGAATGCCGATGGAAAGCGCGGCAACACCCGCCCACTGGCTGCAGAGGCCTTATTAGAGAAACCTCAAATCATTGGTACTGAAACTAGGGGCTAAACACCGGCGCGTTGACAGTTTCAACCAGCATACCTGTGAATTCTCTGTTGCGATATCGGATATGACGTTTAAGACTTGACGTCTCATGAGATCACATCAACTTACACAGGTTATCGATAAGACTGATTGGTTAAAATCCGCAGCAATCTTGTTTGTTGCGATTGACCACTATGGCTATTTTTTCATCGAGAACAATGAGTGGTGGAGTGTAGTAGGGCGCTTGGCTGCGCCAATTTTCTTCTTTCTGCTTGGCTACGCAGAAACAAAGAGAATACCTT
>JBPCVX010000313.1:0-8959 GCA_051010095.1 Hyphomicrobiales bacterium | reverse complement strand
TCATCAAGCGTCAGCCGTTCCACCAGATTGGCGAGGAACTGGTCGCACTTTGCCAGCTCGCTTTCAGCAATGAATTCGTCCGGCTTGTGGCCTTGTTGCATAGACCCTGGTCCGCACACCACAACTGGCATGCCCAGCCGCTTTTGAAACAGCCCCCCTTCGGTTCCAAAGGCCACTTTTGTGTGAGCATTTGCGCCTGTGAGCGATTTCACAAATGCAACAATCTCATCTTCCGGACCTGTATCGAGTGCAGGATATTCATTGAAAATTTCAATCGCAACATCGGCAGCAGGAAACTTGTCACGATATCGTTTGGCAATCGCTTCTGCTTCTGCTCGTAATTGGGCAACAATGTCCATCGGATCATCGGCGGAGAGGTTTCTGATTTCAAACTTAAACCGGCATTCATTGGGCACGATATTAAGTGCGGTGCCGCCAGAGATAGTGCCCACATGCAGCGTCGTCCACGGGACCGGATAATCCATATCGCGCACGCCTTCGCGCCTAATACGCTCATGTATCTCTCGGATAGCAGAGATCATTTCGGTAGCGAGATAAATAGCGTTCAACCCGTCTGTCACCAATGCGGAATGGCTCTCAACACCCCGGCACACACATTCCATGCCGGTTTTGCCCTTATGGCCAATAGCAGGAAGCATTTCCGTCGGCTCTCCAACAATGCAGAATGCAGGGGTCACCGGCGCATCCTCCAACACATCAATCATCCGTCGCACTCCAATGCAGCCAATTTCCTCATCGTATGAAAGCGCCAAGTGAATTGGACGCTTTAGATTAGCCTTTGTGGCACGCGGCACCATCGCCAAAGCGCTGGCGATAAAACCCTTCATATCCGCCGTGCCGCGTCCGAAATACCGCCCATCGGCATGCGACAGTGCGAAGGGGTCAAATAACCAGTCCTGGCCATCAACGGGCACCACATCTGTGTGGCCTGATAACATAACGCCTGGAACCTCTTGCGGCCCGATGACGGCGTGCAGATTGGCTTTCGTACCTTCATCATTGTGGGTCAGGCTTGAGGACACGCCATATTGGTTCAGAAACCCCTGAACCCAATCTATCAGGTCTAAGTTTGACTCGCGGCTAACCGTTGGAAACGCAATAAGTTTATCAAGAATATCGTGGGTGCTGGTGATCATGAGCTCTTTATCGAGAAGGTGCTTGAATTTGCCCCAAGACTTACCACATATTCTATATGATGTGGTGCCTTTAAGGGCCATATTCAGTTGTTTGAACAGCTGCTTTAGAGAGGGCTGAAATGTCTCGCGTATCTGTGTTTTCAAGCCCGTTTCTGCTTGGATTTGATGAAATTGAGCGCATGCTTGAAAGCGCCGCCAAATCCGCTGGAGACGGCTATCCCCCTTACAATATCGAACGCGTTGCCGAAGCAGATGGTAGCGAACATTTGCGCATTGTGCTGGCAGTTGCCGGTTTTTCTGCTGATGAACTGGATATCACCGTTGAAGATAATCAAGTGATTATCCATGGCAAGCAACATGATGACAATTCAGGCGAATTCCTTCATCGTGGAATTGCAGCGCGGCAATTCAAGCGCGCATTTGTGCTGGCCGAGGGTATGGAAGTGACCGGTGCTGATTTGGAAAACGGGTTGCTTTCGATCGAACTTTTGCGCCGAGCGCCAGAACGCGTCATCCGCAAGATCGAGATTTCTCGACCAGAACAAGATGGCGGAAAAGTAAGGTAAGGAGCCAAGTCATGACAGATTCAGAGTTTTTCAAAATTATGAGCGATCAGGATTTGGCAATCCTAGGCGATGGTGAAATTGGCTATGTAAAAGAAATCTCAAGCCGCACAGCAGCGCGCATTATTCGTGATGCTGGCGGTGACGAAGGAAGTTTTCCTATTGCCCAAAAACTCTTTGCGCTGCATGCCGCCGATGGAACGCCGATTGCTATCGCAGATACGCGTGAAAGTGCGCTCGCGAGCGCCTTTGAAAATGATTTAACGACAGTACCGCTGAATTAGGCGTCAGGCTGCGTGTGATGCAGCTGGTTCGGTGAGAATGGAATATAGCGCGGCAGATGTTTCTGATCCGCGCAATTTCTTCACAACTTCCACTTCTCGCAATAGACGCGAAACACGCGCAAGCGCCTTTAGATGATCAGCGCCAGCACTTTCTGGCGCCAAAAGCAGAAACACCAAATCAACGGGTTTTCCATCAACCGCATCAAATTCAACCGGATTTGAAAGGCGGGCAAAAATACCGCGCACACCGTCCAGCGCTTCAAATTTACCATGCGGGATCGCAATTCCCTGACCAAGACCGGTTGAGCCAAGTTTTTCGCGCTGCAGGAGTACTTCAAACACTTCCCGGGGGGAGAGTTCGGTTAAAGCAGCGGCAACCTGAGCAAGCTCTTGCAATAGCTGCTTTTTACTGCCTGCTTTCAAGGCTGGCACGATAGACTCATCTGAGAGAATGTCAGAAAGTTGCATAACTTTGCATCTCCTTGCGAGAAACGTGCGGGTTGTCCCGTTCTTATTATTATTTGCTTGTATTAAAGGCTGAATATATCAGGAATTGCCTGCTTCGGCATCAATCCAGCCAATATTTCCATCACCGCGGCGGTATACAATATTGATCCCACCTTTGTCACCGTTACGAAACACGATTACCGGCGAATCCGACAAATCCAGCTGCATAACCGCTTCGCCAACACTCAAATCACGGACCTTTGAAATATTTTCCGCAATAATAGGAGGGTTCAAATCTTCGGGCTCATCGGCAGAATCATCTTCGCGCGCAATCACATAATATGGAGCGTCAAAGCTATCGATCGGTTTGGCGCCACGCCGTGCATGGTGATCTTTCAAACGCCTTTTATACCTGCGAACTCTTTTTTGGAGCCGTGTGGCTGCTTGATCGAAACTCGCATAAGCATCTGAAGACTGGCCTTCAGCTTGCAGAACAATACCTGTCGACAGATGCAAGGTGCATTCAGATCGAAACGTTGATGCTTCTTTATGCACGGTCACATGACCATCTACAATTCCATCGAAATACTTGGAAACATCGTGAGAAAGGCGATCATCAATCTGAGCACGTAAAGCATCGCCCACGTCAATGTTCTTACCAGTAATTTTGATGTCCATATAACTTCTCCGGCCGCCTTTGGGTTGTTGCGTTATCAAAACGCGTCCCCAAGATTATTATTTTCACTTGCAACCCTCAACGCGCCAAATTCACCTTAGCGCGGCAGGCTTGTCGCCTCAACCTATTCTGCAATGTGGTGGATCTCGAAAGTCTGCAGGGTTCCAAGCGCGCGGAACCTAGTTGCCTCAAACCGCGATGTCAACCTTGCAGATTTTGGCGCCGGAACGCTGAGATTTGTTATTGAAATTCAGCCGAAATGCAAACGCGCCTAAGCCAGGGCTTTCTTTTCGCGCCGCCTCTGAACTGACGATCCAAAGCCCATAGCTTCGCGGTACTTTGCAACTGTACGCCGCGCGATATCTATGTTTTCAGCTTTGAGAAGATCGACAATCTTGTCGTCTGAGAGGACCTTTTTGGGAGATTCGTTCTCAATCAGGCTTTTAATGCGTTCGCGCACAGCTTCGGCTGAAACATCTTCTCCATCCCCTGCAGATGCAATCGCGGTTGTGAAGAAATATCTCATTTCTAGAGTGCCGCGCGGCGTGACAATAAACTTGTTAGCTGTGACGCGTGAAACCGTCGATTCATGCATTTCGATCGCATCTGCGACGGTTTTTAGTTTTAACGGGCGCAGGTGCTGCACGCCATATACAAGAAATCCGTCTTGCTGACGAACGATCTCGCGGGCGACCTTTAAGATCGTTTGTGCGCGCTGATCCAGGCTTTTCACAAGCCAATTAGCTGTTGCAAGGCAACCAGCAATGAATTCCTGATCTTCAGCGCCACTGGCAGCGCGGGCAACGGTGGCATGGTATTGATTATTCACCAGCACGCGCGGCAAAGTTTCCGAGTTCAGCTCAACCAGCCATCCACCATCTGCCCCTTCGCGCACAAACACATCTGGAACAACCGGCTGCATCACCTCAGATCCAAATGCGTTTCCTGGCCGGGGATTACAGCTCTGAATATCTTCCAGCATCTGCGGCAGGTCATCCGGCTCGCAGTCGCAAATTTCGCGCAGACGATCAAAATCCCTTTTTGCGAGCAAATCGAGATTGTCCAGGAGCTTGGCCATAATAGGGTCAAGCCTGTCTCTTTCACGCAACTGAATGATTAGGCATTCTCTTAAATCGCGCGCGAATACTCCAGGCGGATCCAGTGTTTGCAACTGGGAGAGAGTCAGTTCGATCAACTCAGAATCTGCACCAAGAACATCGGCGAGCGCTGCGAGGTCTCCAGCTAGATATCCATCTTCGCCCAACATGGTGAGGAGATGGGTCGCGATCAAATGCTGCACCGGGTCGCTAATTGCAATATTGAACTGCTCGCGTAGGTGATCTTGCAACGACTTGCTATGTGCAGGCGCAGCATCAATGTCGAAACCTTCACCTGATCCAGAAACTTGCGAAGCGGTAGATGCTGTGAATGAAGAGGTGTGGTCACCGCTTGGCGCCTGCGTCGGCTTACTCTCACCATAAAGGTTTTCCCAACCGCCATCCATCTGTCCAATTGCTTCTGCTGAAACAGAATTATCCGAAAGTTCCTGGGCAGTATCGGTATCAGACAGAGGTTTTTCTTCGGCGGGGTGTTCGTCGGTGGCTTCATTTTGCGGCGATGCATGCTCACCACGTTCCAGCAAGGGGTTTTGCTCCAGTTCGGTTTCGACATAGGACAAAAGTTCGAGGTTCGACATTTGCAGAAGCTTAATAGCCTGCTGCAATTGCGGCGTCATGACCAAAGACTGGCCCTGACGTAACTCGAGTTTCGGCCCAATTGCCATGATGCAAACCCAGCGTGAACGCTAATTCAGTTATATACGAAACTGCTACTTATCAGGTAGGAATTCAAAAAAGCTTAAAGCGAAAATTCGTCACCCAGATACAATCGCCGCACATCTGGATTTGCGACAATCTCCTGCGGTGTACCCTGCATCAACACCTCTCCCTCATGAATAATGAGGGCGCGGTCAATAAGCTCTAGGGTTTCTCTGACGTTATGATCCGTAACAAGCACCCCGATTCCCCGAGAGGTGAGGTGGCGCACCAAGGCGCGGATATCGCCGATCGCAATTGGGTCAATCCCTGCGAAGGGCTCATCAAGGAGCATAAACTCGGGTCGGGCTGCCAAGGCTCTAGCGATTTCAACGCGGCGCCGTTCTCCGCCAGAGAGCGCCACAGCCGGCGAACGCCGGAGATGTGATATTGCAAACTCATCTAATAACTCACGCAACCTACTCGCACGCACTGACCGGTCGCTTTCAGAAACTTCCAGCACAGCACGTATGTTTTCCTCAACCGTGAGTCCGCGAAAAATCGACGGTTCTTGCGGCAAATATCCGATCCCCATGCGCGCACGCTGATACATCGGCAAACTTGTCACATCCTCGCCATCGAGCTCAATTGCCCCGGAATCGGCTGCTACCAAACCCGTAATCATATAGAATACGGTGGTTTTGCCGGCACCATTGGGGCCAAGGAGTCCCACAGCTTCGCCACGGCGAACAGACAGGCTCACCCCGCGGACGACCGGACGCCGCTTGTAACTCTTTGCAAGCGAAGTCGCGACCAACCCAGCGGTCTCGGAATCCTGATGCTGGTGAGATACACCAGATCCAGGAGACATATGATTCCCAGGGCGTGGAGCCGGGCCACCACCTATGAGGCTTTGCGACTGTTGCCTGGGATCGCTTTCGAGATCGCTCCGTTCCACGTCATTACCGTCGATTTAAATTAATTTTTAGTGAAGCCAACAACCAGGCGAATGGATTTTGCATTCTCATCCTGGTTATTCCTGAGGGAAGAACCGTCCCTTCACGCGTCCCCCCTGCATTTTGCTCTCGTTTGTGGTCAAATCCATAAACAGTTTCGGGCCCCGGATTACTGAGCTGCCCTCTTTGACCACAACATTTTCCCACATTACGACCTTGTCTTTTTTGACATCCATTCGGAATTTATTGGAGGTGATATGCTGTTTATCGGTGACCACCACCACATTTCCAGATGCGTTCAAAAACTGTACTTCGGTTTTCTTGCTGCCATCTGGCTGAACAATCTCGATATAGTCTGCCACCAATCTGTCTGAACGCAACCGCACGCCATCGCGCAAAGCATCAACTTTTCCAATGAAAACTGCCTGGTTGTTTTCTTTACGCAGCTCCATCGTGTCCGACGTA
The DNA here is from genome assembly GCA_051010095.1 of Hyphomicrobiales bacterium. Lineage (GTDB taxonomy): Bacteria > Pseudomonadota > Alphaproteobacteria > Rhizobiales > CAJQND01 > CAJQND01. Next base: position 2,657 of record JBPCVX010000313.1, on the reverse strand, counting down.
ATATCAATTACTTTAGAAGCGTCGCCATCTTGCGCTGATTGAGCTAACACGCCAGCGACCGAAAAAACTAAACAGGCGCTCATCGCACCCGCCGCCAAGAATGCGCGCGTTCTCAGACTATTTTTCTTCATTGCGAATTTTCCTTCCCGGAACCTGATCGCGGATCTATACGCATTTTTACACCATTCTTGAATAGAATTGTGTTGCCGTTATCCCACATCTCAACCGCATCCGCATCAATTGTCCCCTGATCAAATATTACATGAATCGGGTCGTCTGACGCCAGTCTTTTGGCATTGACGTCAATTTGCGCAGTCGGCATGTAGGCAACATAATTGTCGCTTGAAACGATTTCGACATTGCCTTCTAAATCGAGAAGTTTGGTATTGGAATTATATAGACCTTTATCGGACTTCATGTGCAAGAGCTCATTCTTTGAGCTTGTGTGCAGTCGCCCGCGAACCGTATCTAGATGAGTTTTAGCTGGATTTTGCGCATCTTGCTGTGCTGAATCTGCATTGATGGTATATGGATCTTTCTCGCCATCAAACCCAGAGAACACAGCCGCTGCGACATCTGATTTTTCAGCCTGTGGAAGTGCTGCCTCTTGCGCACCTTTATCCGGGGTCCAAATTTTGCCAAATGTACCCGCCTGCAGAAAGAACCAAATGACCATGCCAAGAAACCCAAGCACCGAAAAGATGCTTACCGCACGGGTAATCAATCCGCGCGAACGGCGCGTCCGCCGCCTTGGCTTGCGAAGATTATTGGCACGGACCGAAGTCATGACTGGCGCGTTTCCCAAGATGATAGTAGGTACCTGTTTTGCACATTATGCATAAAAATTCGTAGATTCTGCATTTAAAACCGCAGATCGGCGCCTATCCACCATCACAATGTGGCGTTCATATGGGTAAATTGAACTAAATTAGTGTGCGAAGATGTCGGTATCTGGCCAGCCAGTGAGATCCAGCTCCACCCGTGTTGGCAGAAACGCAAAACAGTCGTGCGCAAGCTGCAACCGCCCTTCGCGCACAAGCATTTCTTCCAAACGCGCTTTGAGCTCATGCAAGTGCAGCACATCGCTTGCTGCATATTCCTTCTGCGCCTCGGAAAGAACCACAGCCCCCCAGTCAGAGCTCTGCTGCTGCTTCGACATATCAAGACCCAATATCTCACGGCACAAATCTTTCAAGCCATGCCTGTCAGTATAGGTTCGCGACAGTTTAGATGCGATTTTGGTGCAAAATAGCGGAGAGGTATCGACGCCCAAATAGTGCTTAAACGCGGCAACATCAAATCGTGCAAAGTGAAAAATTTTCTGCACGCTTTCATCGACCAAAAGTGCCTTTAGGTTAGGCGCGTCGTAGGTTTTCCTGTCGAGCTGTACCAAATGCGCATCACCATCGCCTGCTGAAAGTTGGACAACACAAAGCTTGTCGCGATGAGGGTTAAGCCCCATTGTTTCGCTATCGACTGCAACACTGCCCTCAAACTTTAGACCAGCGGGCAAATCGTTTTGATGAATAAAAATCGACATAGAGTGATACTGATCCAATCTCGCGGTTTCATCAACAGCGGACACCCCTAACACACGGGGTTGAGGATGGTGCCCAGGAGAAGACTCGAACTTCCACGTCCATAAGGACACTAGCACCTGAAGCTAGCGCGTCTACCAATTCCGCCACCTGGGCAAAAACGAAGCCAGCACATAGGGTCTAGTGTCCTGTTTTGTCAAGTTATCTCCGTGACAAAACTTCCAGTCGCGGCAAAAAACCATGGTTGAAATGCGCCTCATACCCTATAAAACGATTAGCAGGAATTTTGAGATGTGGAGAACGTGGCGTGGCGAACAGCAATTCGGAAAAACTGGTTACCGTGATTGGTGGTTCGGGTTTTGTCGGCCGCAATATTGTGCGCGCTCTGGCAGCACAAGGATATCGCGTGCGCTCAGCCTGCCGCCGTCCAGATTTGGCGGGGTTTTTGCAGCCAGCTGGCAATGTTGGGCAAATTCAAATGGTTCAGGCGAATTTGCGCTACCCAGAATCCGTTAATGCCGTGTGCCAAGGCTCGTATGCGGTGATTAATTGCGTCGGCATTCTGGCGAATTCGGGCAGCCAGACTTTCACCGCCCTCCAGGAACACGGAGCCGAAGTATGCGCCAGAGCAGCGCGTGCAGCCGGTGCAGAAAAATGTGTCCATGTCTCCGCGATCGGTGCCGATTCTGAATCAGAAATTGAATATTCCCGCACCAAAGGCGCGGGCGAGAAAAGGGTGCTCGACATCATGCCCGATGCAGTGATCTTGCGCCCATCCATTGTTTTTGGCCCTGAGGATGATTTTTTCAATCGGTTCGCGACAATGGCACGGTATTCACCAGCCCTGCCGCTCATCGGTGGTGGCCATACAAAATTTCAGCCCGTTTTCGCTGGAGATGTGGCAAAGGCTGCGCTTGCAGCAGTTTCTGGCTCCGCGCAAAAGGGAACTGTTTACGAACTTGGCGGGCCCGATGTTTTAAGCTTCAAGGAAGTATTGGAGTTTATTTTAAAGGCATGCCATCGCAACAGATTGTTGATGCCTGTTCCCTTTCCAGTGATGAAGTTTGTTGCCATGTTCACCGAACTAGTGCCTGGAAAACCGCTGACACGCGATCAAGT
>JBPCVX010000312.1:0-3668 GCA_051010095.1 Hyphomicrobiales bacterium | reverse complement strand
AAACCAAGCGCCAGATAATGCGGGGCTTGGGTGGTGTAAAGACACTTTTCGAAGTCCGTCGTGTCTTGTTCACTAATTTCAATGACCTTCGCTTTTTCAGACCAAGTCTGGCGATCCTGCAAACTGTCTAGATCTCCAATAATTAGTTCTGGCACAAGATCACACGCTGCAATGTGTTCTGCTCCACCATCAGCAGCAACCAACGCATAGCCGCGCGTTGCGTAGGCACGTAAGAGCCCCGCGTCACATGCGCCGCCGCCCACCAACAAAACTGGCCGCGAAAACGTAAAAACTTGCTCAGTTTCACCCATGAATTGCAATTACACCTTGTCAATTGCGCCTTTAACGCTATCTTACGACTGTTCTTTCTGGGGTGCGTATGTGCTGAGCACATGAGCGCTGAGAAATACCCATTGAACCTGACCCAGTTAACACTGGCGGAGGAAGAAAGAGATACATTGCGCCTCGCTAAGCAATCAATTTCTTGCACCGCCTTTTGGTTACACCAAAGGAGCGTAGTACCATGAATCATATACGCGTACTGATTACAACACTTGCCCTTCTTCTTTCTATCACCATGTGCAATGCACAAGACAAACCCGAACTCACTATTTACACATATGATGCCTTCGCGGCCGATTGGGGGCCTGCGCCCAAACTCAAAGAGGCCTTTGAAAAAGAATGTGATTGCACGTTAACTTTCGTGGTGGCTGACAATTCAATTGGCACGTTGCGTAAAGTGCAGCTTGAAGGCAAAGACACCAAAGCAGACATCGTGTTGGGGCTGGATACCAACATAATGGAAAACGCGCGGGACACCGATTTGTTTGCCCCGCACGGTGCAAATGCATCAAAGCTTGCTATTCCGGTTGAATGGACAGACGAAATATTTCTGCCATTCGATTATAGCTATTTCGCCTTTGTCTATGACAGCGAACAGGTGACCAACCCGCCCGCTTCGTTTGAAGAACTGGCCGCAATGCCCGACGATTTTAAGATTGTTGTGCAGGACCCGCGTTCTTCCACACCCGGCCTCGGGCTGGTTCTGTGGATGCGCGAAGCCTATGGCGATAAAGCCCCCGAGATGTGGCAAAAGATTGCACCAAAAATTCTGACCGTCACAAAGGGCTGGTCCGATGCTTACAATTTGTTCCTCAAAGGAGAAGCTGATATGGCGCTGTCTTACACCACATCTCCTGCCTATCACTTAATTGCGGAAGGTGAAGGCAAGTTTGCAGCGGCAGAATTTCAGGAAGGCCATTATGTTCAAGTTGAGGTCGCCGGCATTCTAAAGTCTTCCAAGCAACCAGAACTGGCGAAAAAGTTTATGCAGTTCATGCTTAGTGACGCCTTTCAAGATGTCATTCCCACAACAAACTGGACGTATCCGGCAACGAAGACCGCGAAAGGTTTGCCAAAGGGGTTCGAAACACTGTATGTGCCAGAGAAAACATTGCTAATTGATGGCAAAGACGTTGAGAAAAACCGCAAAGCCTGGATTGAAGAATGGCTCAAAGCCATTGGCAAATAGCCCGTCGGCTGAGTCGGGTGCACACCCGCACATAGGTGATGTAAGATCGTTCAAGAGATTTCCCGGTGCGCTCGCGCCGGGATTTCTTGTAACAGCGTTTTTGCTTGGCTTTGCGCTTTTGATATTCGGCCACATCTTGCTGCTACCGCAAACCCAGGCGACAGCATTCTTCGATGAAAAAATCTGGCGCATTCTTCAATTCACGCTTTTTCAGGCAAGCCTCTCAACCCTACTGTCCATCGCAATTGGACTGGCAATTGCTTGGGGGCTTTATCATCAGCGCGCGTTTATGGGCCGTTCGTGGTTGATCACACTCTTCTCTTCAGCGCTTGTGTTACCCACCCTTGTGGCTGTGCTTGGTTTGGTCAGTGTATTTGGGCGCAGAGGCTGGGCAAATCAACTCATCCAATCAGTTGGTGGTGAAGGTTTTGGTGCAATTATCTATGGCCTTGCAGGCATACTCATTGCGCATGTTTACTTCAACGCCAGTTACTCTGCACGTGCCTTACTGAACAGGTTTGAAACGATTCCCGCGCAAAAGCTCAAACTCGCGCGAAGCCTTGGACTATCCTTTTGGCAGCGGTTCAAGTTTGTTGAATGGCCCGCCGTGCGCTCAACGCTTCCGGGGTTAGCGGCTACCATTTTTCTGCTGTGTTTTACCTCGTTTGCAATCGTGTTGGTCTTGGGAGGATCACCAAAATACAACACGCTTGAGGTGGCGATATTTGAGGCGGTGAAGCTCGATTTTGACTTGGGCCGGGCTTTAGGCCTCGCACTCACCCAGGTCTTTGTTTGCGCTCTTGTGGTGGCAGTTGCCGCCAATTTCAGAGCCACGAGCACTAACATAGCGCGCGAGCAGCACGCATTTATGTGGCCAGAAACGCCCGGAGCACAGATATTGCAATGGGGTTTCATTGGCTTTGGCGCAATTGGCTTTATCGCACCCCTCGCAGCGGTAATACTTGATGGATTACAGGCTGATTTTGTGCGCCTTATAGGCGAGCGGACCTTTCAACAGGCGGCGTTCACATCGCTTTTTCTGGCCGCAATCTCCAGCACTCTCACAGTGCTGTGCGCTCTTGCAATGGCAAATGCCAGGCGCACGCTCTCCACACCAAGCCGCATTTCCGCATCATCTTTGACAACGTTTCTAGATCGCATCATCGCATTTGCTGGAACGCTCTACCTTGCCATTCCCTCGCTGGTATTGGGCTTGGGCTTCTTCCTCATCGCACGTCAATCGCCAGGCAGCCTCAAATTCTGGGCAGTTATTGCGCTCATAACGGCCAATGTGTTGATGGCCTTACCGTTTGCGCTTGCCATATTAGTGCCCGCAATGGAAAAGACCGCGCTAAGGTTTGACAAGTTATGCTTTTCCCTTGGCGTGCGTGGCGGTGCTCGTTGGCGTCTAGCAGAGTGGCCGCTGCTAAAATCGGATATTTTCTATGTCGCAGCGCTTGCGTTCTGCATCTCGTTGGGCGATTTGGGCGTTATTGCATTATTTGGCAGCCAGGATTTCGCCACGTTGCCCTGGTTGCTTTATCAAAAAATGGGTTCCTACCGCACCGACGATGCCGCGGGCATCGCTCTTATCTTGCTGGTGCTCATCTTGATTGTTTTTGCTGGCCTGCCAAAGCTGTTTGAAGGAAAGAAAAATGCTGCTCCTTGATGGGTTGACCTTCCAACATGCTGGTGTAGATACGCACCCTTATAAATTTTCCATGCAATGCGCAGCGGGAGAAGTTTGCGGCATCATGGGTCAAAGCGGCAGTGGTAAATCCACCCTACTTGATCTGATTTCGGGGTTTTTACTACCTGCAAACGGCAAACTTCTGTGGAATGATCAAAACCTCATCAATCTGGCACCCGAAGATCGGCCGGTGACTTTTCTCTTCCAACACAACAATCTGTTTGATCACATAAGCGCAATCGATAATGTTGCGATTGGCATAAATCCCTCTCTGAAGTTAAATCCAGAAGAAATCGAAAAGGCTGAGGACGCTTTGCTAAACGTTGGACTCTCCGGGTTCAGCCACCGCATTGCGGCTAAACTTTCAGGCGGCGAGCAACAACGCGTCGCACTCGCCCGCGCTTTGGTACGCGATAAGCCGGTCATTTTATTGGATGAGCCCTTTGC
>JBPCVX010000311.1:0-3740 GCA_051010095.1 Hyphomicrobiales bacterium | reverse complement strand
GTGTAAGCACACAGAAATGCTTCGGACATGTTTGTTTTCCTTGTTAGTTGCCGCGCATTAAATCGCGAATGGGAACCTCTGGATCGCCCAGGCGTTCCGGATCGGGGTTCACGTTTTTCGCGATCATCATTTTCGCGGCCATAAAATCTTTTGGTGCATTTACCGCTTCGCAGGCGATGATGCCATTATCACCATAGTGAAACACGGAGAAACTGGTTTCCTCATCGCTGGGGCGGGTCACGGTTTTCTGGGTGTCGAAAATCAGCCCGGCAATTTGTAGGCGCAATTCAAACTGATCTGACCAGAACCAGGGAAGGGCCGCATAGGGAGCCTGCTTGCCGCACATGACGCCAGAAACCGTGCGCGCCTGGTCTACCGCATTCTGCACAGATTCAAGTCGGATATTGCGTCCTGCGGCGGGGTTGGGATGGTTGGTGCAATCGCCAATAGCGAAAATATCCGGGTCATTTGTCTTGCAAAATTCATCAACCACAATGCCGTTTTCAACGTCTAACCCCGCCTCTTCTGCAACTTCGGAATTTGGCAGAACGCCGATGCCAATCACCACGATATCGGCTGCAACCTGGTTGCCATCTGCAAGGGCGACGGCTTCAACCGATCCATCTCCTGAAAGATGAGTGATGCCAATGCCGGTGTGCACCGCAACGCCCTGGTCTTGATGATGATCTTTGTAGAAGTTGGAAATTTCATGGGAGACGGCCCGGCCCATGAGCCGGTCGGCGGCTTCCAGAACGGTAACATCTAGCCCGAGCTTTGCAGCGGATGCCGCCATTTCCAGACCAATAAACCCACCACCAATTACACTAAGTTTTCGTCCCGGCGCCATAACGTCCTGAATGGCCTGCGAGTGGTCAAGTGTGCGCAAGTAAAACACATTCTCCAGATCAGCACCCGGTAAGGGCAGTTCGCGCACGCGGGTGCCCGTGGCGAGCACGAGCTTGTCATAGGAAAGGGTGTCATCTGAGCTGAACGTAACTGTTTTTGCGGCACGGTTGATCGCCGTAACAGCCGTGTTGAGCACGAGCTCAACCCCAATTTCGCCATAGCCATTAGGATCGCGCAAATATAGATCATCAAGGGTTTCGTTGCCCGAGATCAGCCCTTTCGATAAAGGCGGACGCTGATAAGGCGCATAGGGTTCATCGCCGACAATGGTGATATTTCCTTCAAATCCATCCATGCGCAGGCTCTGGGCTAGTTGCCCCGCGGCGTGTCCCGCGCCCACAATCACCACATGTTCACTCAATATACCGGCCTCATCATTTCACCACAAAATCGCGCGAGAGTTTAATGTGTCACACCGCAAAGGGAAATGGAAATTATCTGCTTCATTGAACCTTTGCTAATTGATTTTGATGTGGTTCCGCAGCCGGGTGTCAGGCCAGAACGGTGCCACACGTCATAGCTGGGAGAAATATGATGAAAAGACTCACAATTGCAGCCTTCATTCTTGCGTTTACGTCCTTTTCAGCCAATGCGGAAACATGTGAATCGCTGCTGCTCAAAGTGAATAAGGCGCTGGAAGAATCGAGCGCGTCCGCTGAACAAAAAGAAAAAGCACAAAAGTTGCGAGACGAAGGTGAGGTGCAGAAAAGAACGGGCGGTGACTGCCAAACGCCACTGGCACAAGCGCTTGCCATGCTGGGCGGATAATTCTTTTCGCGAAACGCTCGACAGAAGCGCATTTGCAAAATAACGTATACGTTCAAAATTTGCTCGGGAGCGGAACGTTATGTTGCTGGAGATCGGTGCCGGTCAGGCGCTTTATTATGAATATGATGCGCCACGCGATGGCAAGCCAACCTTTGTGTTCGTCAATGCATTGACCGGCAGCACAGCTGCCTGGCAGGCCGAGATCGGGCCGGCGTTGCGGGCAGAGGGTTTTGGCACGCTGTGCTACAATTTTCGCGGGCAGGCGGAAAGCCAGTTTGCTGAGGGCGATGTTCTCAACGAGGAAACAATTGTTGGCGACCTTATCCGTGTGGTGGAACATGTTTCACCGCCAAATCCTGTATATGTAGGTCTTTCGATTGGCGGCTTGTTCGCTGCCAAGGCACATCTGAACGGCGCCCCCGGCAAGGGCATTGTGTTCATCAATACATTGCGCAAGCCGGGAACTCATCTTGCCTGGGTCAACGAAGGGGCAGCGCGCGCTGCAGCCCTTGGCGGGCCGGGCTTGTTGATGGATATGATGTTGCCCATGCTTGTGGGCCCCCAATTCCTTGAAAAGATGCGCCCTAACTGCTTAGGCGATGGGCCATATGAACCACTCACAGAAAGCGATGGCGCAATGCAGCTGATGAAACACTCCTGCTCTGCTGATTGGGATGTGCTTTATGAGCAAATCAACGTGCCTGCGCTGGTGATGACCGGCCTACGCGACCGTGTGTTCTATAACGCCCAAGATGTTGCCGAATTGAAGACCCGCCTTAGCGATGCAGAAGAAATCACTTATCCAGATTTCGGCCATTTGCTGCCCATGGAGGCAGGTGCTGAAACGGCGAAAGCATTAAGCGCGTTCGGGCACCGACTTGCATGAATGATCGTGCATCAATTCCCCCGACGATTGCCTATTTTATGGTGTTTATAGGTGTTCTAGGACACGGTTCTTCGGAATTTTTCGCTGTTTTGTCCGGGGTGAACGGGGCGGAAGTTTCCGTCTGGCGCTATGTGTTAGGGGCTGCGGGTCTTTTGGTGATCGCCCTGATCTTCTCAGGCATTGGCAAACTGATTGCACCAATGCGCGAGATGGGCGTTAGGATAATATTGCTCTCATTTTTTGGTGTGTCGTTGCCGTATCTTGCATTTCACTGGGCATTGGATTTTGCCTCAATTGTGCAGGTGGGAACGCTTGTGACCACCATCCCCATATTTGTTGGGCTGTGCAATCTTGTAATCAACAAGCAACCGATTTCCACACCGAAGCTCATCACTGGGGCTGCCGCCGTGGCAGGCGTTGCCCTGTTGCTCACTGATGGTTACTTGGCAAAGCTTGCTGGTGATGCGGATTCGCTGTTTGGCATCTTTCTTTCTATTGCCTGCGCGTTTGGCGGATCCGCCTATGCTGTGCTGGCCAAACCCCATATCGGCAAATATGGCGCCTTGCCCTTCACCACAGTCTCAATGACACTTGGCGCTATCGGGCTTTGGGTTGTTGTTGGTATTGCATGGGGAAACTGGGTGAACCCATTTAGCCTCTTCGACAAGCCAGAAATCGCCGCGTGGTCTCTGCTCATCTTGGGGTTCTGGAACACGACGATTACGCAAATCTTATGGTTTGGTGGATTGGCAGCGGTGCCTGACATAACTCGCGGCAGCTATCTGTTTTTCCTCAAACCGGTGATCACTGCGGGCCTTGCTCTGCTGGTTCTTTCCCAGCCCATAAGTTTTATTCAGGCACTTGCTATTATAATCATTTGCGGAGCGGTGGTGGTTGAGATGGCATGGCCTTGGATTTCAAGACACTTCAGCGCGGATGCTGCGCAATAAAGGATTTAATTTCTTCCCAAAGCGGGCGTGTAAGCGGATCAACGTGCCCGCCACCTTCGACCGTATGGAATTTTTTAGGTTCTTGTGCCGCATCAAATAGCTTCCGCCCTAGCGCAAATGGCACGACAATATCGGCGTCGCCATGAAAGATGAAAAGCGGTGCATCCATGCGATCAATGAAATCAATGGATTTGAATTGGTCCTTCATCAATAGGCCCACAGGTAAGAAC
>JBPCVX010000310.1:0-4458 GCA_051010095.1 Hyphomicrobiales bacterium | reverse complement strand
CGTACAATCAGCGAGAGCTTAAGAGTTATAATTCGGGCGCTGAATGAGTTTCTACGAAAATATTACCCTACGGCGTGATTTTGATCAGCTGGCAGGAGACGGTGCATATGTGCCGCTGCCGGACGATTGGGTCTTAGGCATGTCGGACATTGTAGGCTCAACCCAACACATTGCAGCGGGGGGCTATAAGGCCGTGAATACGGTGGGTGCTGCGGTGATTTCGGCGCAAATCAATATGGCGAAGGAGCTTCAGTTTCCGTATGTGTTTGGCGGCGATGGCGCAGCCTTTGCCATGCCGCCTGAATATAAGAACGAAGCAGAGCAAACACTTGCTAACGTGGTGCATTGGGCGGGCGAAGAGTTTGCAATGCAATTGCGGGCTGCCATGGTGCCCATTCGCGAAATCCGTGCTGCAGGCGAAGACGTTAAGGTGGCGCGTTATCAGGTTTCAGAAGATGTAGATTATGCGATGTTCACTGGCGGTGGCGTCGCGTGGGCAGATGGGCAGATGAAGGCTGGCAATTTTTCAGTTTCAAATGAAGGAGAGCGCGGGCAACCGGATTTATCGGGTCTTTCCTGTCGCTGGAGCCCAATGGATGCGCAAAATGGGAAAATTCTCTCGGTGCTTGTGCTTCCTGCACCTGGCGCAAACAAGCGAAATGTAGAGCAGATTTATCAGGATGTCATCGCGTTGGGTGATGCACTTGAAGATGGCGGCCACCCGGCATCAAAAAACTCACTTAAGTTTAAATGGCCTTCCGATGGTGGAGATATCGAAGCCCACAGCATGGGGCAGTCGATACCTTTATTCTTGCGTAAACTCTTTGTGTTGGGTTTCACCCTTTATGGTTCGATTGTAATGAATACTGGCCTCAGAATAGGTGGTTTCGATCCAGCACATTACACCGACATTTTGCGCCAAAATCTGGATTTTCGAAAGTTCGATGATGGACTGAAGATGACCATTGATTGCGATGAAAAGAACCGCGCTTCCCTGGAACACCTTTTGGAAGCGGCCGCAGACAACGGCATAATTACCTACGGTATCTCTGAGCAGGATCAGGCCATCATGACCTGCATCGTGCCCTCATTCACGCGCGACGATCATATTCATTTTGTCGATGGGGCAGCTGGCGGCTATGCGTTTGCTGCTTCTAAGCTCAAAGGAAAATCAAACCACGCCACTTAAGCCTCTGCCTTGGTGATGGCTGCATCATCAACTTTGTAAAGATGCACATCGCGCTGCGGGAAGGGGATCGACAGACCGACCTCATCAAAGCGCTCTTTGACCAATTGTTGCACGTCCCAGAGGACTTCCCAATAATCATCAGTTTTTACCCAGGGCCAGCAAATCAGATTGACCGAAGAATCCCCAAGCTCGCTGACGCGCACAATTGGCACGGGTTCATCCAGAACCAGCGGGTGTACTTTAAGGAGATCGAGCATGGTCTTGCGGGCAAGCTCAATATCATCATCATAAGCAATGCCGAATGTCATGTTTACGCGGCGTGTATCGCTGGCATTTACATTGGTGATCACGCTATCCCAAACCTTGGTATTGGGGACCACATTTACCTGATTGTCCAATGTCTTGATGGTTGTGGAGACGATGCTCACTTTCTCGACCTTGCCATCGATGCCGGCAGCCTCGACGAAATCGCCAACGTCGAATGGCTTCGTGATCATCAGCAACAGCCCGCTCGCCAAATTGCTCAATGTTGATTGCATGGCAAAGCCAATGATGAAACTTGCACCACCGAAGATGGCGAGCAGTGGGGTCATATCGATACCAAATAGAGACAAAGTGATGAGCGTGCCAATAGCGATAAACAGCCAATAGGCGAACTTTGATATAAAATCTCTGAGAAGCTGAGATACGCGCGAGACACGCCTTAAAGCGCGGCGCACGAAAGATGAAAGCATTTTCGATATCAGAATGACCAAAAATATTGCTGCAAACAGGGTCAAAATCCAAATTGCAACGCCAATGCCGCCTTCAGGAGAGGTGATCCAATCTGTGAACCACAAGATTATCGTGCGTGAATCGGTTGCCTTAAATTGCCCTGTGCGCACAGCGGTGGCGTATTTTTGATAGTCAGCAACATCTTCGGGCTTCGCCCCCTTTGCCAGCCACTCATCAATGGCAATGGTGAGTTTGTCGAAGTAATTTTCTCGTTTAAACAACGCGTCCTCGAGATCTACACGAAGCCGATCTGCGGCGGGGCCTTCATCTGACGAGTTCAGAGCGATGTTGAGATCAGCCGCTAACCGTGTTTGGTCTTGCACGATGATCATGTATTTTTCGACGAAATCGGCCATTTGCGCTTTGGTGAGAGAAGACAGGCGAAGTGCAAATTCCCCTTTGTCCATTTTGTGATCTGTGATGTGAACAGGCAGGCCAGACTTTTCGATCGCGGACTGCGCTTGCGCGTTAGCGACAAACCATACGGTTGCGAAACTAGACAGAACGCAAAACGCGAGGAACAGGAATGTTTTCAGTCGTGTATTTTCCGCATAAGCGGCGCGGCGAGAACGATAATGCATCAGATGGGAACCCAATGAGTTGAGGTGGTGTTGGCAGCCAGTACCTCACGGGAAACAGCTGCCTTTGCAAGTTGAAACGATGCAGGCTCTAACAGTTATAAACACCTGCCGCCAACAAGGATCTTCGGTAGCCAGTCTTCATAACAACGGACCTCCCAGCTCGTAACGTTGTAAGAGTGCAACACAGACGCGAGCCCGCCACCCAATGAATTGGGTTAGTAGGCTGTGTATCGCGCCAATTAACTAAAAATGTCAGCTAAAAAAGTTTCAAATTCAGATCGCAAAAAAGACGTCGTGACCATCGCTTCGTAGAAAAACATCATGCGATGATCGATGGAAACAGGCAAGCCATTAGATGCTAATTTAATGCGCTATGAAGCCTGTATTGTGGATTTTACAGCGCCTAGCGCGGTGAGTAGCGCACCTACAAAATAAACAAACAATCCGGCAAGTGTGACTGCTGAGTAACTCACGCGTCCTTCCACCATTTGCAGGGCGAAGATTACAAACGGTCCAAGCGCTGTAAGAGCCCCAATCGTGAGTGTTGAGATTGACGCAACTGCTTTTTGAAGCGCATAGAGAGGTGGTATCGTGAGCAGCAGACCAATCCCGACCAAAAGTGAAATCTCTGCAATCGGCAGGGGATCGCGCGCCCCAACGCCGGCAAACACAAAACATCCTGCGGTGAGCACATAGAGTGGAAACCTCAGGCCAAACACGCTGGCTGGACCAACCCCCGCTTCATCCAGGCGTTGGCAGTAGATCAGCATCAATGTGAAAAGGGCTCCATCAGCCAACGCGAAACAAATTCCAGCAATTGCAACAGGTGTTCCACCGCGCACAAAGCCTGACCATCCTCCAATTGTGGCGACGCTCAGATAAATCATCCCGGCCAGCAATAGGCAAACGCCCAAGGCTTCCATATTGTTGCGCAACGCGGTGCCACCCTTTGCGCCAAATTTGTGCGCGAGACATGCAGTGAGCGGCATTGCGCCGGCGCCGATTGTATAGGCGATCGCAGGCTCAATGAGTTGTACAGATGTGAGGTAGGCGGCCCAGGCAAGAGTGGCTGAAATATTCACGGCCAACAGCGTTTTGGGGTTTGCAAACGCAATTCGTAATTCGTTTGGCCTCGTCCAAGCGGTCCAGCCAATGAAAACAATGCAAGTGACGCCAAACATCAAGAAGCCGAACAAAAACGAGCTCATGCGCTGAAAAAGCCCGCCAAAGTAAACAAATTGGATGGATTCCAGCAACACGAACGATATCGCCCAAATTACACCGATCGTGGCTTTGTTCATCGTTTGCGCCCAAAGAACATCAGCCTAGAGTTTTTGGGCCAAAAGGCAAACCGCCGGGGAGCTCACTGCTCACCCGGCGGTTTCTTTTCTGCACAACAGCGCGTGTCTGGCTGTTTATGAACTCTAGGACTTTTCTGCGCGGAAGGCTTTGTGACATGCGCCACATGCTTTGCCCACGCCACCCATGGCACCTTGCAAGCTTTCAAGGTCTTTGCCCGCAGCGGCGTTCATTGCCTCAAGAGCTTCAAGCAGTTGTTTCTGGTTCTCGACGACTGCTGGGTAAGTTGTCCATGCTTTCTTCAGCGCGCGGGTTTTGCCCGGCATTGCTTCGTCATCTGAACCTTGTGGCCACATTGCAGCGCCGTCAATTTTTGCGACTGCTAAAAGATTTGCCGCCGCTGCTGCTGCCACCTTGGCATCATAGTCTGCTTGGCCTTTTGCGATGGCACCCAATTGGCCAAGATTGAAAGAATACAAAGCCATCTGCGCTTGGCGCGCCTTAATCGCCTTTTCTAAGTGTCCGTCAGCCATCGCGCCTGAAGCCAAAAGTGTAACAGCTGCAAAAGTGGCGGCTGAAAGTCCTGTAAGCAGTTTCTTCATGAGGGGTCACCTT
>JBPCVX010000309.1:0-23187 GCA_051010095.1 Hyphomicrobiales bacterium | reverse complement strand
GCCGAATACAGTGTGCAACGTCTCAAGACGGGATTTTGCCAGATCGGTCTGAGCGTGCACCAGCGCATCGTTTATCGGGCCGCCCGGACCGCCCGTCAGGCAAATCAGGCCCGCTGAATACTCTTTCAAACGCACGAATGTAATATGCGGCGCCGCAGTTTCAGCTGGCTCCAGAAATGCACAAGACGACAGTTTCATCAGGTTTTGATACCCCTGCTCGTCCTTTGCGATCAGCGCCAGTTTATAAAGTACTTGTGCGTTTGGATTGGCAGCAGCTTTAGGGTCATCGGCGCTTTTTGTTCCGTCAACTTCCATATCTATAGATAGTGTGCAACCAATTATCGGCTGAACACCTTCATCAGCAAGCGTCTCAGAAAGTTCAAGCGCCCCGAAGAGATTATTTGTATCGGTGACCGCAACCGCTGGCATATCAAACTGCCGGCACAATGCAGCGATCTGCTTTATCGGCAATGCACCCTCTAATAGGGAATAGGCCGAATGCACCCGTAGATGGATAAATTTTGGGTCGGCGATCATGTGTGAATTATTGCCGAACGTCTCGAGTCGTACTATTCAATTTCGACACTGATCCACCGGGATTTTAAGAAATGTGGACTAAATTCCTTCGCGACCAAACTCGCGGGCGAGTTTGTCAAGCACACCGTTAACCACTTTGGGCTCATCACCATCAAAAAACGAACGCGCTACATCAATATATTCAGATATCGAGACCTTTGCGGGCACATCCGGCCGGGATCTCAATTCATAGGAGCCTGCTCGCAAAATTGCCCGTAAAGTAGCGTCAACACGATGGAGTTTCCAGCCCGTCGCTAAATGATTGTCAACTAGTGGATCAATGTCGCGCTGGCTACCTACCACGCCCCTTACAATGTCCGTAAGGAACACAATGTCCGCTTCAATAGCCTCTTCCTCAGCATCCGGCCCGCCAGTTAAACGGACTACTGAGCTGAACTCAGCGAGTACATCCGCAAGATCCGTCTGCGCAATATCCATTTGATACAAAGCTTGAACAGCACCTAATCGGGCGGCCGATCGTGTAGCTGCGCGGTTACTCGCCACGAGACATATCCTCACGGACCTTGATCAAAGCAAGCGCGGCATTGGCGGCATCGGCGCCTTTGTTTTTACCAGCAGCGTCGGCACGCACTTTCGCTTGTTCACCTGTGTCACACGTAAGAATACCGTTGCCTATTGCCAGACCTTCAAGGTTAAGCGCCATAAGGGCACGCGCGCTTTCATTTGCAACAATGTCATAATGGCTAGTCTCGCCGCGAATAACGCAACCCAATGCAACGAACCCATCATAGCGATCCGTCTCCGATGCCATGGCAATTGCAGGTGGGATTTCCAGTGCACCGGGAACGCTCACACGGTCAACTTCCGTATTGGCGGCATTAAGCGCCGCGATAGCGCCCTTTGCCAGCTCTTCAGCAATCTCCTGATAGTATGGAGATTCAACAATTAGTATGCGCGTTGCCATTGTCATGCTCACTCTTGAAACTCTGCAAGACGCGCCACATAGCGCGCTAGCATATCAATTTCAATATTGATTTCATCACCCACCTGTGCAGCACCCCAAGTGGTAACCTGCTGGGTGTGCGGAATAAGATTCACACCGAAATTGTATCCCTCAACTTCATTCACGGTAAGTGATGTGCCATTGAGTGTTACGGCACCTTTGGGTGCTATGAATTTTGCTAGCTCTTCAGGAACGCGAAAAACATAACGTTCGCTATCACCCTCGGGAGCGCGGGAAACAATTTTGCCAACCCCATCCACATGGCCAGACACAATATGACCACCCAATTCATCACCCACCTTCAAGGAACGCTCCAAATTGACTTGGCTGTCAATGTGCCAATTCCCCAAAGTCGTTTTGTCGAGGGTTTCCTGGGAAATTTCAACCGCAAACCATGTGCGCCCGACTTCACTCCCGAACTCTACGACCGTGAGGCAGGCACCCGAGCAGCAAATAGATGCGCCGAGAGCAATCGTGTCTAAGTCATACGAACAGGCAATCTTTACCCAAGTATCACCGCCCTGCCGAATCTCCAGCACTTCACCAATGTCTGAAACAAGCCCTGTGAACATTACGCACCCTTTAAACGCCAGCCTTTACATAAACGCTCAAGCGATCCTCACCAAGTGGTTCTGAATGCTTCAGCGAGAAATTTCCTTCATCTATCGCCGAGATTGGAGATGAAACACCATTTTCACCAAGCTCACATGGTGCAGCAATCACGTGAAGCTCATCGATCAAACCATTGTCCAACAGGGATTTGGCAAGCAAAGCACCGCCTTCCACCATAAGAAGGTTGATTCCGCGCTTGGCAAACAACTGCAAACCTTGCGAAAGATCCACGCGACCATCTGGTATCGCATCAACTGTCAAATAGTCTTCACCTTGGTGAGTGGTGAGGAGCCAAACCTCTATGTCGCTACGCGTCTTCATCATGGACAAATTCGCCAAGCTCTCTGGATCACTGGTCACAACAATGCGGGCTGGAGAGCGGTGCTCAAGCCCTGGCAATCGGCAGGTAAGCGCAGGATCATCGACCCGGGCTGTTTCTGCACCAATCATGATGGCGTCAGATTGCGCGCGCATTTGATGAACATAGTCTCGCGCAATTTCACCTGTGATCTGAGTCCGTGCACCGGGTGCGCTTGATATCTTCCCGTCGGAGGATTGTGCCATCTTCAACACGACATACGGTCGCCCGCGTTCAATGCGAGACAGAAAACCCGCAAGATTCTCTCGAGCTTGGCTAGCAAGAACTCCAGTGCGCACATTGACACCTGAGACTCTTAACACTTCATGTCCCTTGCCTGCCGTGCGCGGATCTGGATCTTCCAAAGCTGTCACAACTCGCGCAATGCCAGCAACAACAAGCTGTTGCGCACAGGGAGGCGTCTGGCCGTAGTGCGCACAAGGTTCAAGTGTCACATAAGCAGTGGCACCACGTGCACGTTCTCCCGCCACCTGAAGTGCCTGCGGTTCCGCATGTGGCCTTCCACCTTCCGCAGTAACCGTCCGTGCCAAAACATGATCATCTTTCACCAGAATACAGCCAACTGAAGGATTTTCAGCCGTCGCACCTCGATTCCTAAGCCCCTCTTGCAGGGCTAAATTCATGAAGTATTCGTCCGTTGCGCGGGTCAATCGACCCTCTTCTCCAGCACGCTCTCTTCTTCATCACCAGACAGCTCGCCCAGCAACTCTTCAAAGTCTTTCGCTTCACGGAAATTCTTATAGACAGAAGCAAAACGTACGTAAGCTACATCATCCAATACGCGCAAACCTTCCATCACCAGCTTGCCAATTGTTTCCGCCTTAACGTCACTCTCTCCACGGCTTTCAAGCTGACGCACAATGCCAGACACCATACGCTCCACCCGTTCCGGTTCAACAGGGCGCTTCCTTAAAGCAATGCCGAGAGAACCCATCAGTTTCTCGCGATCAAACGGCACACGACGCCCACTCCGCTTTATCACTGTGAGCTCTCGCAATTGTACGCGTTCAAAAGTAGTGAAACGACCGCCGCAATCAGCGCAATAACGGCGTCTGCGGATAGCGGTGCTATCTTCCGTGGGACGAGAATCCTTCACCTGTGTGTCGCCATTGCTGCAATAAGGACAGCGCATAAATCGAATCCCCGTTTAAGACCTTAGCATGTACTAGAACACAATCTCGAAAGTAGAAACCAGTTTTCGAAGACCCTAGATCTTAATAAATGGGAAATCTGTCCGTCAAAGCAATAACCCGATTTTTAACCGCCTTCTCTACCGCTGCATTGCCATCTGCGCCGTTTGCTGCAAGTCCATCCAGCACCTCGGTAATCATTTCACCAACTTGACGGAACTCGGCAACTCCAAAACCACGTGTGGTTGCGGCTGGCGAACCCAGGCGCACACCAGATGTAACCATTGGCTTTTCAGGGTCGAATGGTACCCCGTTTTTGTTGCATGTAATGTTTGCATGACCCATTGCCACTTCAGCGTCGCGCCCGGTGAGTTTTTTTGGTCTTAGGTCAACCAACATCACATGGGTGTCTGTTCCTCCAGAAACCATATCGAGGCCACCTTCTTGAAGCGTCGCGGCCAGTGTTTTTGCATTTTCAACGACCGCCTTTGCATAAGCTTTAAATTCAGGCTGCAAAGCTTCACCAAATGCAACTGCTTTCGCCGCGATCACATGCATCAGAGGTCCACCTTGCAGGCCTGGAAAGATCGCAGAATTTACCTTCTTCGCAATCTCTTCGTCGCTAGTGAGAATAAGACCTCCGCGAGGCCCACGCAAAGTTTTGTGCGTCGTGGTGGTAGCAACGTGCGCATGCGGGAATGGGTTCGGATGTTCTCCGGCTGCCACCAGACCAGAAAAATGCGCCATATCCACATGGAAGTAGGCACCAACCATATCCGCAATTTCACGGAACTTTGCAAAATCTAAAGTCCGAGGATAGGCAGATCCGCCTGCGATGATTATTGCTGGTTTATGTTCTCTTGCGAGACTTTCAACTTGATCAAAGTCAATTAAGTGGTCTTCCTTGCGCACACCATATTGAACAGCATTAAACCATTTACCCGACTGGTTAGGTTTTGCTCCGTGGGTTAAGTGCCCACCTGCATCAAGCGATAAGCCCAAGATAGTATCTCCAGGCTTTGCCAATCCCATCATGACACCTTGATTTGCCTGTGATCCAGAGTTGGGCTGTACATTCGCAAAATCGCAACCAAAAAGCTTTTTGGCACGTTCGATCGCAAGGTTTTCAGCAATATCAACGTACTCGCATCCGCCGTAATACCGACGACCTGGGTAGCCTTCCGCATATTTATTAGTCAACACCGAGCCCTGAGCCTCCAGCACGGCGCGCGAGACAATATTTTCTGACGCGATCAATTCAATCTCGTGGCGTTGCCGTCCTAACTCTTTTTGTATGGAGGTAGCGATTTCGGGATCGCGCTCCGCGAGAGTGCTTGTGAAGAAACCAGCGGAAACATTTGAGCCTGTATCTAATGCAGACATGAGTTCAATCTCACCTTAAATCAAGAGTGTATTTTGTGCTCCAATGCGGACCCAGGCCCGGCACCGGCAGATTTCGTACCATATTGTGAGAGAGCATACCAAGCCTCGGGCACGGCAATTTGATGAGTGAAAGCGTCGCGCGCAGCGAAATTCCATAAAAAACACCGACTTCTCCGAGCCGGTGTTCTCACGTCCTAACAAAATTGAATTCTCTTAACGCT
Organism: Hyphomicrobiales bacterium; assembly: GCA_051010095.1. Lineage (GTDB taxonomy): Bacteria > Pseudomonadota > Alphaproteobacteria > Rhizobiales > CAJQND01 > CAJQND01. The sequence continues at coordinate 17,922 of JBPCVX010000309.1, read as the reverse complement.
CATCCATAAGCCGACGCCGCTTTTCAGCAGCAGATCCGCTATTTATGTTTGAGCTTTGCTGTTGCTCGCGCTGCTTAGCTTCTTCCTGCAACTGATTTTCATCAAGTTGCAAGCCCGTTTGCGAGTCAAGCAAAGAGCCATCGGGCGCATAGGCCACCTGATTTTCGCCAGGGGGTACAGGTTGACCAGCCACAAAGCCGGTTCCATCCAGGTTGTAAATGTCTGGACGGAAATGCACTGCACCGTCTGGTTGAGCCCAAGACGTCAAATATGCCATCCGCAATTGTGGACGATTTTGAATCTCAACGTCCAAGCGTTCTTCAGTCTCAGCAAGTTGTTTAATCTTTTGATTGTTCCAGTCTTCCTGACCCCGCAAAAGCCATTCCGTCAGCACATGCACCTTATCAACACGCACGCAACCCGAAGAATGATAACGCCCTGCCAGCTTAAACAATTGCTTTGTAGGTGTATCGTGCAAGTAAACCGCATACTTATTTGGGAAGTTAATCTTCACGCTCGCCATTGCGTTCGATCCGCCCGGTTCCTGACGGAACAAGTAACGCTTAGGGTCCACGGTTTCAAAGTCAATTGTGCGCGGATCAACCTCTGGACCGCCATGACCATCGAAAATGCGAATGTTCATTTTCTTAAGCCAACCGATATTCTTGCGCACTTCAGGAAGAATATCTTTCTCCACTATGGAGGACGGGGCATGCCAATAAGGGTTGAAATTCAACTCACTTATTTTACTCGACAAAATCGGTGACGGACGCGATTTCTTGCCAACAACCGTATTGTGCCGAGAATAAACTCGACCAAACTCAACGGCTTCAAGTTGCGCAGCTGGAATGTTCACAATGACATACCGACCATCGAGATCTTTCGCGTATTTCTCTACACGCGGAAGGTTCTGCCTCAATGTGTGCAAACGGTTGAAAGCTGGCACATTAAGTGCGTTCATAGTATTTCGCGCAACTTTACCATCGACAGCTAATCCATGACGAGCTTGAAACTCGCGCACAGCGCTTGCCAGTTGAGCGTCAAATTTCTTAGCAGACGAATTGCCAACATTATAGCCTTCAGCAGCAAGTCTCTGCCTAAGCGCGACCACCGCATTGCCCTTCGATCCTTTGGTCAGGATTCGCTTTGATGAAACTTCGGGCCACCCTCCACGGCGCACGATGTTATCATAAAAAGCGATAGCATTGTTCATCGCATCTACGCTGCGATGATGCAGCATGGGATTCACGTTTTCGTTGATAAGAATCTCTGATTTCGTATTGGCGCGTTTATATTTTTGCGATCCAAAATTCGTCGCTGCATGAGCCGCAGTGCCCGCACTCAAACCAGATTCGTCATCTTTCGGGAACGGCATTGCGTAAATCGCAACAGCCAATCCTACAACCGAAACCGAGCGCATCAATTTACCGTTCAAGAATGTCATTAAACCAAAGCCTTTTTTACCGTTTGCCTCAAATTGCTTACGCTGGCGCACTCACCTGGGTTCACACATGGTCTCTCTAACATGCGCTTACAATTGTTTTTTATCAGTTTTTTGATGCCCGGGTCAAAATCAAAAGCCACCCTACACAATGTGTTGAATACTGATCATCTAGGCCGACCCGGGATAATTCCCCTCAAGACTGGGAAGAAACAGCACAACTGCGCCAAAATTGGGGCGAAAGTTTGAACAAATTTGCCCCGGCGACGGGCATCACCAGGGCAATTTTAAAATTGATCACAATTGTTTTTAAAGTTGGTAGCGAATTTGATCCGTCCAGAAACGTTCCAAACGCGAAAGTGCGTGGTTTAATCGATCGAATTCATCAACACTGAAACCAGCAACTTCGCGGATAGACTTGAGCTGACGGTTATAGAGTTCATCTACGAGATCGTGGATCACCTGACCGCGATCTGTGAGGCTTACACGCACTGAACGTTTATCAGCAGATGAACGCTCATGATGAATAAAGCCCATATCAACCAGCTTTTTGAGGTTATACGACACGTTAGATCCCAAATAATGGCCGCGCGTGCGCAGCTCACCTGCAGTGAGTTCCTGTCCACCCATGTTAAACAACAATAATGCCTGCACCGCATTAATATCCTGGTCCCCGCGGCGTTCGAATTCATCCTTGATCACATCAAGGAGGCGACGGTGCAGCCGTTCAATCAAGCTTAAACTATCGAGATAGCGGTTCTTGATTTCTGTGTCTTTTTCAGCGCTTGGCGCCATTGCTAATTGTGCATTGTTCATTGTTAGTCCCTGCCCTGTTTTTCTGAAGCATCAACAAGCTGCCTCAACTGTCACAAAGCTTACGGGCGGGGTTTTAAGAACCTCTCAAAAGAATGGGTAAACCGTTTCTTGCAAGAATCAGTCACATGGTTCCGTTTGATACAAATGCGCAGTAATTCCCCTTAAATCCGTTTACCATAAGCCTTTTTTCGCGAGAATCTGGAAAGGTTTGGTTCACCGTGAATCATTCAAGTTTTCTAAAAAGGTGAACGGGCGGGGAAAGGATCGGTTTTTTATTGGTTGCCGCGCAGCAGCTTTATGATGCCTGAAAAATCGGTATCACCGTGCCCGGAAGCCTCAAAAAGCGCATAAAGTGCGGCCGCATGGGCCCCCAAAGGTGTCGCAGCCCTACTTTTTTGGGCCGCATCCTGCGATAATTTCAGGTCTTTCAGCATCATTTCAGCAGAAAAACCCGGCACATAATCAGAATTTGCCGGTGTTGTAGGGATAGGACCAGGCACTGGACAGTAAGTTGTGAGCGACCAACACTGACCTGACGCGGTTGAGGAGATATCAAACAGCTTCTGATGATCAAGCCCCAACTTCTCAGCAAGCACAAATGCTTCACAGGTGCCAATCATCGAAATGCCAAGCAGCATATTGTTACACACCTTAGCGGCCTGACCATTGCCAGCCCCGCCCGCATGAAAGACATTTTTGCCCATTTGCTCCAACAAAGGTTGGGCGCTGGCGAAAGCCTCGTCGGGTCCACCGACCATGAATGTAAGCGTTCCAGCTTCCGCGCCTCCCACACCACCTGAGACGGGCGCATCAATCATCACCATTCCTGCATTCTCAGCGGCCTGTGCTACATCGCGCGCACTTTCAACATCAATCGTAGAGCTGTCGATCAGCAAGGAGCCTTTAGCAGCGGATGAAAGAATGCCGTCATCGCCCGTGTATACTGATCGCACATGTTCGCCAGCGGGCAGCATGGTAACGACCACATCAACATTCGATGCCGCCTCTGCAACCGACGCCGCTTCTGTACCACCCGCTTCAACAAACCGGGCGATATTGGCATCAACAACATCAAAGCCCTTGACCTCATGGCCTGCCTTCACAAGATTGGCTGCCATATGGCTGCCCATATTCCCAAGGCCGATAAATCCAATCGCAGTCATACACTCATCCCTTCTCAGTTAAACTGGCAGTTCCTCAGCCAGCGGCGCGAAATAGCGCTCAACATCTTCATCTCGCACCTCATCTAGGCTCGCGGGGTCCCATTGCGGCGCATTATCTTTATCGATCACAACTGCACGAATGCCTTCAAAGAAATCATGACCATCGTAAATCCGGTTCACCATGCGCCATTCGATCTTCATGCATTCTTCGAAACTTGTTTTCGCCCCGTCGCGGATTTGCCTATAGGCGATTTTCTGGCTGGTGGGCGACTTGGTGCCTATGACGGCAGTTTGCTTTGCAGCCCATTCGTCATCACCACCGGCGAGACTATCCAGTATCGCCTCCACGCTGCCTTGACCAAAATGACCATCAATCGCACCTTGCATGACTTCATACCGCGAAGCTTCAAAGTCGGCTGAGAACCCGTTCAGCACTTCTTCGATATCCTCGGAAGATGTGAGCGCTTCCTCAAGCGCCACGAACCTGCCCGAGGGAACATAATGGGTCCCAATACCTGCATACATGCAATCGGGTGCATTTAATCTGGCGCCCGTAAGGCCCATAAACATGCCAAACTCGCCCGGACAGCGCGGCAGAAAATAGGTGCCTCCCACATCAGGAAATAGTCCAATTCCAGTTTCAGGCATGGCAAAGGTAATGCCATCGCCAACTACGCGGTGCGAGCCATGAATGGAAACGCCGACACCGCCCCCCATATCTATGCCGTCAATCAGTGCAATATAGGGTTTGGGAAAGCGTTTAATAAAAGTGTTGAGCAGATATTCTTCCCGGTAAAAAGTGAGAAAGTGTGGCGCGCGCACCTTGCCCCAATCATAAAGCGCACGAATATCACCACCAGCGCTAAATGCCTTTCCACCTGCCGCCTTGATGATCACGTGGTGAATTCGGTCATCATCTGCCCAACGCTCCAGCTGGGGGTGCATCTGGCGTACCATATTCAAGGTTACTGCGTTCAGCGCCTTTGGCCTGTTAAGCGTGATGATGCCCGCAGGTCCCTTGGTCTCGAAGATAAGTTCCGCGTCGCTCACTTGACTACCCTTTCAGCAAGCTGCGGGAAATAATCAGCCGCATAATTTCATTCGTGCCTTCAAGGATTTGATGTACCCGCAAATCGCGCAATATGCGCTCAATAGGATAATCACGCAGATAACCATAACCACCATGCATCTGTAGTGCCTGGTTTGCGACATCGAAACCGGTATCTGTTGCGAGGCGTTTCGCCATAGCGGCATATTTGGTGGCCTCAGGGTGTTTGTCCTGCACCATGGTGGCAGCCTTGTGGATCATCAAACGCGCCGCCTCAAGCTCTGTTGCCATGTCTGCTAAACGAAACTGCAGGGCTTGAAACGCTGCCAGCGGTTTTCCAAACTGCTTGCGCTCCTGCACATAGGTTAAAGCATGATCGAGACAGGCTTGCGCGCCACCAATGGAGCACGCACCGATGTTCAGCCTGCCGCCATCAAGCCCCGCCATCGCGATCTTGAAGCCCTCACCTTCTTCACCGATGCGATTGACAACTGGAATATGGCAGTCTTCAAAAATCACCATAGATGTGGGTTGCGAGTGCCACCCCAGCTTTTTCTCCTGCGCACCGAAGGAAAGACCGGGGGTGTCTTTTTCAACCACAACACAAGAAATGCCTGCCGGGCTATCATCTCCGGTGCGCACCATGCAAACATAGACATCTGATGCGCCACCGCCCGAGATAAACGCTTTTGAACCGTTTAAAACATACTCATTTCCGTAACGCACGGCTTTGGTGCGCAGTGCTGCTGCATCCGACCCCGAACCGGGTTCGGTTAAACAGTAGCTCGCGATAAGATCCATACTACATAAGCCAGGCAGCCACTTCTGGCGTTGTTCATCGCCACCAAACGTATCGATCATCCATGACGCCATGTTGTGAATAGAAATGAATGCAGCCGTTGACGGACACCCCTTTGAGAGTTCTTCAAAAATTAACGCCGCATCCAGTCTGGTGAGACCTGAGCCACCAACATCGTCATGCACATAAATGCCTCCAAATCCAATCTCGGCGGCTTTTTTCAGCACATCACGCGGAAAGATGTTTTCTTCATCCCATAGGGCTGCATTTTCAACGATGTGATCGACGCAAAATTGCGCAGCGACTTCTTTAAAGGCGCACTGTTCTTCATTTAGCTCAAACATGTTTTGTTCCCAATCTTCGCACTCATAGAAACCAAACTGCATGAGCACATGCAATGGCCAATTTGGCGCATGGCCAGCATAGGGTGCGGCGCAATGGCGATTTTGTAATGCTTCCAAAAGCGCTATACATAGAAACGTTCTAAAAGTGGATCATGAGTAATGAGCAACGATAATCGCAAAACTGTTCCCCTCTACCCAGATCGGGCAACGCCAGAAACTGCTGTACCCGGTTTTCCAGCAACACGTATGCGGCGCAACCGCAAGAACGCTTGGTCGCGCAACATGGTGCGCGAGCATGCATTGAGTGCTCATGATTTCATTTGGCCAATTTTTGTGATGGAGGGCGAAAACAAAATCGAAGACGTACCCTCTATGCCAGGCGTAGAGCGATTGAGCGTTGATAACGCTGTGCGCGCCGCAGAAGAAGCCGCAACTCTCGACATTCCGGTTATTGCCATTTTCCCTTACACTGACCCTGATTTGCGCAATGCCACGGGCAGTGAGGCGCATAATCCTAACAATCTGGTGTGTCAGGCGGTACGCGCAATAAAGCAAAACGTGCCTGAAATCGGCATACTGTGCGATGTGGCGCTTGATCCCTATACCTCGCATGGTCATGACGGGCTGATGCGCGGAGATGAGATCCTCAATGACGAGACCCTTCAGGTGCTTGTTTCTCAAAGCCTCAATCAGGTCGAAGCTGGGTGCGATATCATTGCGCCATCGGACATGATGGATGGACGTATTGGCGCCATTCGTCATGCGCTTGAAGATGAAGGCCGCCAGAATGTGCAAATAATGGCCTATAGCGCCAAATATGCCTCAGGCTTTTATGGCCCGTTTCGTGATGCAGTCGGCTCTGGCGGCGCACTAAAAGGCGATAAACGCACCTATCAAATGGATCCGGGCAACACGGACGAAGCCTTGCGCGAGGTAGAGCTCGATCTTGCCGAGGGTGCAGACATGGTAATGGTGAAACCTGGCATGCCATATCTCGATGTGGTGCGCCGGGTAAAAGAAACCTTTGGGGTGCCAACATTTGCCTATCAAGTGTCTGGTGAATACGCCATGTTGATGGCTGCTTGTCAAAATGGCTGGTTGGATGAGAATTACGTCATTGAGGAAGCGTTGCTTTCATTTAAGCGCGCAGGGGCAAATGGCATTCTCAGTTATTTTGCACGTGATGTGGCCCGCAAACTCAAAGGCGCCTAAATCCCCGCAAGAACCACTTTGCTATGGGTATCAAATCCGTTAAATGGTGTTATAAGAACATTTGAGTAAGCACCTGTATTTTCGATAAAAATCCAGTCTCCAGTAGAAATGATTTCCGGCAAGGAGAATGGCAGTTTGAACATGTCCTCTGAGTCGCAAGTCGGACCACAAGTGATGAATTCCCTCAGTTTTCCGTCAATTTTACCATCGGCCGAGTAGGTGGTGAGCGGTGGTACGTCGTCAAGGAACGTTAATTCGTTTAGCCCGCCATAAATGCCATCATTTAGATAAATCCTGTTCTCCTTGCGCAGCTCCACGCGCACTAGCATGCCCTGTCCATAGGTAACAGTGGCACTTCCTGGTTCGCAATAAAGCGGAACATCTGCCAAACGCGAGTATCGCGCCATGGCGTTTTTGATTGTCTCGAAATAATTCGCCAGCGGTTCCGCCTTGAAATGCGAGGGGAAACCGCCTCCGACATTGAGATAGACAATTTCGGCATCCGCATCACTGGCGACCGCATCGGCCATGGCGATAACGTCTGCATAGGCATCATCGTCAGTGGTCTGCCAACCGGTATGAAATGATATCGCTGTACTGTAGCCAAATTCACGGGCTTTTTTCAGCAACTCCACCGCCTGTTCACGCTCGGCCCCGAACTTCTTTGAGAAATCGATTTCAGCATCTGGATTATGAGGGGCAAGACGCACCTGAATTATGATGTCCTTGCTTGCGGGTAAAATGGCCTTCAATTTCGCCAACTCGCCAATATGGTCAACCACATAGTCAAGAACGCCGAAATCCTCATAAGCACGCTTGATCGCGTAGACCGGCTTTACCGGGTGGTTGAAATAGCATCCAGCACTCGGGAACAGGCGGCGCACGCGCTCAATTTCGTTTATCGATGCCGTATCGAAATGGCGGATGCCCTCATTCCAGAGGATTTTGAGCACATCATCATCATGATTGGTTTTCACAGGAAATAGCACCCTGCCCGGGAAACCATCTGCAAACAGTTTCACCTGAGCGGCAATGCGCTCCGGGATCAGGCATACAACAGGGTCTTGCGGCTGCTCGGCTTGAATGAGCTCAAGCACCGATTCATAAGAGGTAAGCGTGCTCATGGATGATAACTACTTTTTATCGCGTTCCAGCAAGGCCAATAAAGATGACGTATCCCAGCGATTGCCACCCATAGCTTGCACCTGGCTGTAGAACTGGTCGACCAGAGCGGTCACCGGCAAATGGGCATCAATCTGTTTGGCGTGGTTTAGGCAGATGTCCAAATCCTTACGCATCCAATCAACCGCGAAGCCATGCTCGTACTCGCCCTTGATCATCGTCTCGTAGCGGTTTTCCATCTGCCAGCTTTGCGCAGCACCGCCCCTGATCACATCGATCACAGCCGCCACGTCAACGCCCGCTTTGCCGCCAAAATGAATGGCTTCAGAAAGCCCCTGCACCAGGCCCGCGATGCAGATTTGGTTCATCATCTTGGCGATTTGCCCAGCGCCTGATGGTCCCAGCAGATTGCGCATTTTGGAATAGCATTCGATGAAAGGTACCGCGCGCTGGTAATCAGCATCGTCGCCGCCGCACATAACGGTGAGAACGCCATTTTCCGCACCCGCTTGCCCGCCGGATACCGGAGCATCAACAAATCCGATACCGCGCGATTTACCGTCCTCATATAGCTCGCGCGCAACTTCAGCTGATGCAGTGGTGTGGTCGACAAACAATGTGCCATCGCCCATGCCGTGATAGGCGCCATCATCGCCGGTTACAACGGACCGCAAATCATCATCATTGCCCACACAGGCCAGCACAATAGAGGCGCCCTCTGCAGCCTCTTTGGGCGTTGGTGCGGAAGATCCGCCATACTCACTTACCCAGTTATCTGCTTTCGCATGGGTACGGTTGTATACAGTGACATCATGGCCTGCTTTTTGCAGATATCCCGCCATCGGATATCCCATTACGCCAAGACCAATCCAGGCAAGTTTCTCTCCCATTATGCTATCCTCTTTTCTAGAAGTTTCAGCCAAGTGTCGCGTAAGACCCAGCTAGCGGCGAAAATGCCATGTGTGTTCAATGAATTCGTATTAGAACTGATGCGGATAAGCAAGCGGGGGAATTGCAATGCCGGTGACTTTTGAGGATATCCAAAAGGCACGAGAGCTCCTTAAGGGCCAAGTTGTGCGCACACCGATGCTGCGTGCCCATAAACTCTCAGAGATGACGGGTGCTGAAGTTTGGGTAAAGTTTGAAAACCAACAAACCACCAATTCCTTCAAAGATCGCGGCGCCTATTTGCGTCTCTCAAAACTGTCGGAAGACCAAAAGAGCACCGGCGTGATAGCCATGTCGGCGGGCAATCATGCGCAAGCGGTTGCCTATCATGCCAAACGACTGGGCATCCCTGCAACAATCGTGATGCCTGAAACAACCCCTTTTACGAAGGTCGAGCGCACCAAGGCACACGGCGCAGAGGTGGTGTTAGCAGGGGAAACACTGGATGATTCCAGGGCCGTTGTCGATAACCTCATCGCGAAACGCGGGTTCACGCTTGTGCACCCCTATGACGATGACGACATTATTGCCGGCCAAGGCACAATCGCCATGGAAATGCTGGAAGATGCACCTGATCTGGACATGCTTGTCATCCCCATCGGCGGAGGTGGCATAATTTCTGGTAATGCTATTTCGGCCAAGACCATTAAGCCTGATATCCAGATCATTGGCGTCGAAGCGGCGCTCTACCCCTCAATGTATCATGCTGTGCGCGATGCCCAGCCCAAATGCGGCGGCTCAACCCTCGCCGATGGTATTGCCGTTAAAAATGTTGCTGAGCGCACAATTACAATTGCTAAAGCGCTGGTGGACGACATAAAGCTCGTAAATGAGGCAATGATTGAGCGCGCGGTAAACGCCTACTTTACTGAGTTGAAAACTTGTTCAGAAGGTGCCGGTGCAACGCCGCTTGCTGCTGTATTCTCAGATCCCCACTTTTTCCGCGGCAAAAAGCTGGGTCTTATCTTGTGTGGGGGAAACATTGACCCGCGCATGATGGCCTCTGTGATCTATCGGGAGTTGGAACGCGACCAGCGCATCGTGAACATTCGGGTGACAATTGATGATCGGCCGGGTGTTTTAGCGCGAATCTCAGCAATTATTGGGGAAACAGGTGCAAACATTCTAGAAGTTGCCCATTCGCGCATGTTTTTAGATGTATCCGCAAAAGGTGCAGAGCTTGAATTCATGCTTGAAACCAGAGATGCCGGTCATGTGGAAGAAGTTGCAGACAGGCTCGAAGCGGCAGGTTTTAAGGTAGTGGTGTTGGACGCCCCAGGCGGAAAAGCACATGCACCACACTTTCAGCAACGCTATTGAGGCTCTTTAATTCAGCCGACCATAGAAGGTCATCCTCGCACTTTCTGAAAGGCTAACATCTGGCTGTGCGTTATAGGCCAACACAACCAAAATGCGGGTGGTGTTGCCCTTTACCGGCGCAACACGGTGCAATGCATTTCGCCCGCGGAAAAGCACCAAAGTCCCCGCTGGCATTGAAAGTTGCAGAGGGGTCTCGTCACCATCGAGCACTTTTGCAACGCCTTCATAATTCATCTCGCCATTATCAGCATCACGCAGAGCCGGCACATATTCAAACTCACCACCCTCCTCAGGCGACTGCAGCATAAGGGTGAGGGCAAAAGAAGAGTTGTCAAAGTGCCAACCTAATTCCTCCCCAGCGCGGGCATAGTGAACGTTTATTGATGAGAGTGGGTCTGCATATGGATACAAAACCTGCTCGCCTAACACGCGACAGAGAAAGGCTTTGAACACCTCAGAATCATATAACGCGCGCAACTTTGAACCGCTTGGCACCTCGTCATCGCAAACACACCCCTTGGAACTTGAAACCAGACGATTGCGGGGGTGGTGATCAGGAAAATCACTTGATGGCGGAGATAGGTACACGTTGTGGGTGTCCGGGCGGAAGAAAGCCCTGCTCGATAACTGATTTGCTTCGTCAACAAGTTCGCGCAACGCATCGGCGTTTATAAAACCCTTCATCGCGAGCACACCAGTCGCATCCAATTGGGCTTTTTTGGCCTCTCCAAACGCCGCATCACCGACAGGAAACCTTTTAATATCAATTACTTTTGAAAGTTCATTCACAACACTCACCTATATTAAATTTTCCTTCAGTCTGTTTCATTTCAGCGCGGGAAACAACCAAAATCCAGTAAGAAATCGTTGTGTTTTCTTCCAGTCTCAGCACAATGGCGCAATGGAGGCCTTAGAGACATTTCAGATGTGGTTCACATTCGGGGTCATTACCCTGGCGGTGATTTCCTTCGTCTTAGAACGCGTCTCGCTCGAGCTCACATCGATTTGCGTAATTGTTGTGTTCTTGTTGTTCTTCCATTTTTTTCCTGTGATTGGCCAAGGCGGTTCCAATCTGCTCACTCCAATTGAGCTTCTATCTGGTTTCGCTAACCCCGCGCTCATCACCATTATTGCGCTACTTGTGGTCGGACAAGGCCTTTACCACACGGGCGCTTTAATCAGACCAACACGTCGCATCGCTGTTCTTGGAAGATCGCGGCCTCAGTTCACACTTGTTGCGACCCTGCTCTCAGCTGGTGTTATTTCGGCATTTATGAACAACACGCCGGTGGTGGTTATCTTTATTCCGGTGCTCACAGCTCTCGCCCATCGAATGCATGTAAGCCCCACTAAGGTGTTAATCCCTCTAAGTTTCATTTCAATTCTGGGTGGAATGACAACCATTATTGGCTCGTCTACGAATCTGCTTGTGTCCGGTATTGTTGAACAGGCTGGACTTCCAAAGATTGGTTTCTTTGATTTCTTCGTTCCTGGTGTCGTGCTGGCGGCAATTGGCTGTGTGTATGTGATTTTGGTAGTTCCACGTCTATTGCCATCCCGTGATGCCATACCAGAAAGCGACACAGGCCTCTCGGGCAAACAATTTATTGCGCAGATAGAAGTTACGCCTGAACATGTACTTTATGGCGAGCGCGCGATTGCCGGATTGTTCCCTCATCTAAAGCAAATGACGGTGCGGCTTGTTCAACGCGGCGAAACCGTATTCCTCCCACCATTTGAAGATGTTCACTTGAAGGCTGGAGATCTGGTTATTGTCGCAGCGACCAGAAAGGCCTTAACCGAAGCACTAACCGCGCCTGAAGGCATACTCACGACCGCTTTGCCCGCCGACAGTGAAGGTGAAGAACCAATACAAATAGATGCCTCAGGGGGAGAACTTACCCTGGCGGAGGCCGTTGTGGCGCCTGCTTCACGCTTGATCGGGCGCCGTATTGGGCAATCGGGATTGCGCACAGACACAGGTTGTGTGGTACTCGGAATACAGCGCCGCAGCCGCATGATGCGCGGAAGAATTGAAGAGATTCGCTTGGAGCCAGGCGATACTATCTTGCTCATGGGCACGCGAACCCGTATTCGCGGGTTGCGATCTAACAGAGACCTTCTGCTTATGTCTTGGTCGGCAGAAGAATTACCTGACATGAAGCTTGCGACACGCGCAAGGCTCATATTTTTGGCAACCGTTACTGCAGCCGCAACAGGCTTCGTTCCAATCGTGGTCGCAGCACTTGCAGGGGCTGCGGCGATGGTGCCTGCTGGGTGCCTCAATGTGCGCCAAGCCAGCCGTGCGTTTGACCGACGGATTTATCTTCTGATCGGCGCAGCGATCGCAATGGCCTATGCGCTGGAATATACAGGCGGTGCAATGTATCTCGCCCAAGGTGTCGTCTCAGCTTTAAAGGGGGCAAGTCCAGCAGTGGTTTTGTCTGCTTTGTTTTTGTTGATAGCGATTCTGACAAACTTTCTATCGAACAACGCGACCGCGCTTTTGTTTACCCCTATCGCAGTAGGCACGGCGCGCGAACTCGGCACTGACCCTCTGCCATTCCTTTATGGTGTCATATTTGCCGCAAATTGTTCGTTTGCGGCGCCGATGGGGTATCAGACAAACCTTTTGGTAATGGGACCTGGGCACTACAAATTTGGCGATTACATGAGGGCAGGTGCGCCATTAATCATAATATTGTGGTTAGCATATTCTACTTTCGCACCGCTTTATTTCGACATGTAAAAGCAGTATGGTGCTATCTTTGTAATAATTCGAGAGAGTGTTCTCGGTGAGCATTGAGCAACGTCACTTTCCTCAGTTTTATCTGACACCAGAAGGCACCTGCCCCTATCTGGAGGGTCAGCTCGAGCGCAAGGTGTTTACGCACCTTATTGGGAAGGACGCAGCACAACTAAACAACCAGCTCACACATGGCGGTTTTAGACGCAGCCAAAATATTGCCTATCGGCCCGCGTGCGAAACATGCCAGGCATGTGTGTCAGTGCGTGTGATTGTCGATGAATTCAGGCCCGCGAAATCAGCACGCCGCGTGAAAAAGCGCAATCAAGATATTTCAAGCGAAATGTGCGACGCCAAAGCCACACCAGAACAGTTCTCTCTGTTCCGCGACTATATAGAGTCTCGGCATGGCGGCGGTGGGATGGCCGATATGAGCGTGCTCGATTATGCCTCCATGGTTGAAGACACTTTTGTCGACACCAGGCTTATCGAGTATCGCTTGCAGCCAGAAATTTCCCTTGCAGGACCAGATGATAGACGCGGCCCGCTGATCGCTGCAGCACTGAGTGATGTTTTGAACGACGGGTTGTCGATGATTTATAGCTACTTCGACCCGCTCGCAAATGAGCGAAGCCTGGGAACTTACATGATACTTGATCATATTGAACGTGCCCGAAAGCTTGGGCTGCCCTATCTATATCTCGGCTATTGGGTGCGTGGCTCAGCAAAGATGGATTATAAGCGGCGCTTTCAACCCCAAGAACAATTGACCGCCGATGGCTGGCAGCGATAAGTCAGTCAATCTGTATGGCAAACTTAGATTATAAGAAGGGACTCATAGTAACTGCGCTGGGTGCAATTATCCTATCGTTTGATGTGCCTCTCCTAAAACTTGCAAATGTTGACCACGCAACACTTATATTTTGGCGCACTGGGCTAACAAGCTTTGTATTGTTTGTTTATTGGTTGATCAGTCCAAGAGCCACCAGGCCTGCATTGATCGCTGGAGGGCATGGCGTTGCTGCAATTATTTTCTATTGCACCTCAAACTTGTTTTTCCTTACCGCCCTGCTCTATACGTCAACTGCAAATGTAGTCTTCATGCTGGCGTTGTCGCCGCTATTTGCTGCATTGTTTAGCTACATCGGCATGGGTGAGAAGCTTAAGAAGGCAACAGCCCTAACATTTGTAATCTGCCTTATGGGCGCGGCGATAATCGTTTGGGATGGTTTACAGATAGGGTCGTTCAAGGGCGACCTGTTGGCCATTTGCGCTTCTATGAATGTCGCTATGAGCTTCACGATCATTCGCAGCGCCAATCGGGATATGTCCACCATTCCAATTTTTGGCGGTTTAATATTGGCTGTTGGGGCCTGCTTTTTTCTGCCCGCCAACCCGTTCACCCTGGAGTTCGCGCAACTCAAATATTTGCTCGTTCTTGGCATGATCGTGATGCCAGTTGCAAATCTCTTGTTAATCCGGGGTCCCCGCTATATTTCATCGGCAGAGGTTTCCATGTTCCTGCTGCTTGAAACCGTTCTTGCTCCCATTTGGGTTTGGATGGTCATATCGGAAGAGCCAAGCACGGGAGGCCTGATAGGTGGCGCAATAATTCTACTTGCGCTAGCCACACATTCAACACTCCGCCTTAAAGCCCGGCGTCGCCCAGCCCCCGCGCTATGAGAACTTATTATTGCGCGGGAAGCCTTTTGGCGGCAGGCGCCCGGCTTGGGCACGTTTGCCGACCCAATCGCGCAAATCTGCAACCGTCCATGTGCGCCCTGAAGAATCTTCCCAGGTCAGTCCTTCATCAAGCTTGAACGTTTTGGCATCAGACAATCCACCATCGCGATAGCTTTGCAACTTGACGCCGCGACCACGGGTCATTTCTGGCAAGTCAGCGATATCGAAAATCAAAAGCTTCCTATTCTCACCAACGACCGCCACATGGTCATCATCTGCAGAAACCCGGCGCGCGGTCTGCGCTTCATCGGGTGTTTTCACGTTCAACACCTGCTTGCCTTTGCGTGTGTTGGCGATCACATCCGCCTCGTTCACAACAAAGCCCCGGCCATCAGACGATGCGACAATGAGCCTGGCGTCTGGCTCATGCACTTTGAGCGCAACGATTTCATCACCAACTTCAACATCAACCATAAGCCGCAACGGCTCGCCATGTCCGCGTCCACCTGGCAGTTTGTCCCCGGCGAGTGTGAAAAACTTGCCTGATGAAGAAAGCGCGACAATCTTGTCCGTGGTTTCCGCATGGAAAGCAAACCGGCTCTTGTCGCCGTCTTTGAAGGACAGGCTAGAAAAGTCTGCCAAGTGCCCACGCATCGCGCGTATCCAGCCTTTTTCTGAACAGACTACTGTAATGGGCTCTTTCTCGATCATTGCTGCATCGAGATCAAACTCAACTTCAGGCGCATCGGCAAAGTCAGTGCGGCGTTTGCCAAGTTCAGTTTTTTTGCCAAAGCGGTCGCGCGTCGCCCTAATGTCATCGGCAATGCGGGCCCACTGCAAATCATCCGACCCCACGAGCTCCTGCAATCCGGCTTGCTCTTCAATCAGCCCTTCATGCTCTGTGCGCAGTTCCATTTCCTCAAGTTTGCGTAAAGACCGCAGACGCATATTCAAAATGGCTTCAGCCTGTACATCGCTCAGCTTGAAGGTTGCCATCAGCTCTTTCTTGGCATCGTCCTCTTCGCGGATAATCCGGATGACCTCATCCAGATTGAGATAGGCGATCAGATACCCGCCCAGCACTTCCAGCCGGTGGGCGATTTTATCAAGCCGATAGTTAGAGCGTCGCACCAACACTTCTTTGCAATGATCAAGCCATTGCCGCAGCACATCGCGTATCGACAATACATTAGGAACGAGCCCTTTGGAGAGCACGTTCATATTCAACGAGATGCGCGATTCTAGATCGCTCACTTTGAACAGCGACTCCATAAGCAAATTTGGATCAACAGTGCGCGATTTAGGCTCAAGCACCAGGCGGATGTCCTCAGCGCTTTCATCGCGAATATCAGCCAAGAATGGTAGTTTTCGCGCCTGCAACAGCTCAGCGATTTTCTCGATCAGTTTTCCCTTTTGCACCTGATAGGGAATCTCGGTGACAACGATTTGCCACATGCCGCGACCAAGGTCTTCGTTTTCCCAGCGCGCACGTACACGGAACCCGCCCTTACCCGTGCTGTAAGCTTGAATAATCGTCTCACGATCATCGATAATCGTTCCACCAGTGGGAAAATCCGGGCCCGGAACAAATTCAATAAGCTTGGCAATGCCTGCATTGGGAAACTTGATCAAATGCAACGCCGCATCGCAAAGTTCAGCCGCATTATGGGGCGGGATCGAAGTTGCCATACCCACGGCAATCCCTGTTGATCCATTTGCTAGCAGATTTGGGAATGCACCGGGCAACACAACCGGCTCGGACTCTTCGCCATCATAGGTCTCACGAAAATCAACCGTGTCTTCGTCGATGCCATCCAGCAATGCCATTGCGACTTCAGTAAGGCGCGCCTCCGTATAACGCATAGCAGCAGCGTTATCGCCATCCACGTTGCCGAAATTACCCTGCCCATCGACAAGTGGGTAACGCACCGCAAACTCCTGCGCCAACCTCACCAGCGCATCATAGACAGACTGGTCGCCATGAGGGTGGTACTTACCAATCACATCACCAACCACGCGTGCGCATTTTTTAAACCCCTGTTCGGGATTTAAACGCAACTGGCGCATGGCATACAGCAGCCGCCTGTGGACAGGCTTCAAGCCATCACGTACATCGGGCAAAGCGCGATGCATAATTGTAGAAAGGGCATATGCGAGATAACGCTCTTCCAGCGCTTCCCGCAAGTTAACCGACTGGGAGTCACCAGAAGGTGGAGGTGTCACTAATTCGCTCATAACCTAGGGATTTAGCCAATTTTTGTGAGTCGTGGAAGCGTTAATTTATATCATTCTCACAAGTCCCATGAGCGCCAGAGAAACCAAGAGCAATAAACAAAACCGTTTATAGAGCCCTTGTAACGAAGGCCTGAAAAACCAGGTGCCGATAAGCACCCCCACCACAACGAGCGGGGTGAATACGAGCCCTCTCTTCGCCGCGAGAAGGTTCATGACATCATATGCATAAAGATAGACAATTGACGTGAACATGCTGCCAAACAAAAACATTGCCAGCGTTCCACGAATGGTTCTTGGTTCGGTTTTTGATGCCAGCACATAGAGTGCGATCACCAATCCTCCAACGGATGCAAGCCCGGTAACAACGCCCGCAACAAGGCCCGTGATATAGCGGCCAGGTTTGGTGTCGAGAAATCTGGCATTAACCTTCAACAATTGCGCAAGAGTGAGACAAAGAACGACGCCAAGAGCAATCATTTTAGAGACTTCAACCGGAACGGTTACAGTTGCCAGCAAACCAAGTGGCACACCAATTGCGGAACCCATCACCAACACCCATACAACAGACATATCCGCATCGCGCACACCACCACGGAACATCATGACGCCTGCAACTCCTTCTAGGATATAACAAACCGGGATGAGTTCCACCGGCGCTATCATTGAGGCCAGAGCCGCCATAACGAGCGCAGAAAGTCCAAAGCCTGAAAAGCCCCGCACCACGCCCGCACAAAAGCACGCTGCTGCAACGATCAAAAACTGTTGGCGCGAAAGTTCTGTCAATGCAGCCAAATAATCAAGCGACATAAAAAATGCCTTTAGGGAAATGCCAAATGCACTAGCAATAATAGGCTGCAAAAATTTTATTTAAAACACTTAAAGTGCAATGCTAAACTGCAAAAATGCAGCATATAAATTGGGATGATTTCCGTTATTTCGTAACGCTTTTCAGGGAAGGCTCTTTAAGCCAAGCCGCAAATAAGTTGGGTGTAAATGCGACCACAGTTTCGCGCCGCGTGAGGGCCTTGGAAGATCAACTTAAAGC
>JBPCVX010000308.1:0-2828 GCA_051010095.1 Hyphomicrobiales bacterium | reverse complement strand
GAGCCATGAGGTCAACAGGCAAAGCGTGAAATGAGCGGTAAAGTCCAGGGAATGCAAAGTTTCGCGCGCAGTATGGATGTGCTGCAGGAAATTGCCGATGCGCCCATACCGCCGGAATTCTCACAACTGTTTTCTGAATCTTCGCTCACGCGGCCAACGCTTCATCGGATTTTGGCAGCTCTTGAGGCAGAGGGGCTGGTTGAGCAGATTGCAGGCAAACGGTACAGGTTGGGTGCGCGGGTGGTTATGCTGGCGCGAAAATCTCTTGCAGATAATGATATCCGTCAAGTGGCCAGGCCCTATCTTGAGCGCTTGCGCAGCGAAACAGGCGAAACAGTGCATCTGGCAGTGCGCAGCGGCGACTGTCTTGTCTACATTGACAAGATTGAGAGCATGGAAATCGTGCGCATGGCCTCAACCATTGGCACCAGGGTGCCGTTTCATTCAAGCGGGGTGGGGAAAGCTTATCTTAGCGCGTTAGGTTCACAAGATGCCGGTGCGCTGATAAAGGGCTTAGACATGAAGAAGATCACCCGCTTCACGACCACGAGCAGAACCAAACTCGAAGCTATTGTGCAAGAGGCGCGCCGACGCGGGTTCGTGTTTGATGATCAGGAAAATGAAGAAGGAGTGGTGTGTTATGGCGCGGCCATATGCGATGATACCCACACCCCTGTTGCCAGCGTGAGCGTTTCGGTGCCCTTGTTTCGTCATTCCGGCGGGGAAGAATTTTATGCAAAGCCTCTTTGTCAGTGTGTGGATGAAATTGCACGCGCGGCTGGATATGGATAAGTTGCTTTAATGATACGCGTTCAGGAAACCCCATTTGATGCCGCTGAAGAGTTGGTGCGCGTCAAGAACGGCAACACCAAAATCGGTGCAACGTGCATGTTTGTTGGCACGGTGCGCGAGATGTCTGGTGATGACCGTCTGTCGGCCATGACCCTTGAGCACTATCCGGGAATGACCGAGAAAGCACTTTCTGAGATTGATGAAAAAGCGCATGAGCGTTGGCCCTTGGAGGCCTCTCTCATTGTGCACCGCTATGGCCGCATGGAGCCGGGTGAGGACATTGTTCTGGTCATTACGTGTTCTTCCCATCGCCAGGCCGCATTTGAAGCCGCACAGTTTTTGATGGACTGGTTGAAGACGAAAGCACCGTTCTGGAAGCTTGAAGAGGGCGGGCAAGGTGGCAATTGGGTCGATGCACGCGAAAGTGATGACGAAGCAGCAGCGCGCTGGGGGCGCGAAAGTGCAAACCGCTAAATGAGCCGCCGCAGATATAAATCACGATATCGCAAAGTGGTGGACTGGGCGGTAATGCTGCTTGCTGCAGGGGCCATAATTGTATTTATCGTTGGCCTTCCGCAACGTGAAGTTGGCGGAGAGCCGCAGGTTATTGATGGCGACTCCCTGATAATATCAGGAACAGAAATCAGATTATTTGGAATTGATGCGCCCGAGGGCCAACAGGTCTGCACAAACGCAGAAGGTGCCGAGTATAAATGTGGCCGTGAAGCTGCACGCGCTTTGCGCGGCTTGATTAAAGGGCGCAATATTGCGTGCACGATCGTGACCAGCGACCGTTACGGACGTAACGTGTCACGATGTACACATAACATGCAAAGCATCAATAAAGAGATGGTGCGGCAGGGGTGGGCGATTGCTTATCGCAGCCACTCCAGCGATTACATTGCGGCTGAAACAGAGGCGAAAAATGCTAAGCGGGGGGTATGGCAGGGGAAGTTTGAACGTCCGCAGGATTGGCGTCACACAAGGGGGACGGCAGGAGATGCGATGGGGCGAAAGCTTCTCCATGACTAGAAAAGCTTAATATATTCAATGTTTAATTAGATGTAAATTGATAATATGATTACAAAAAATATATCTTTTTCTTATTAGATTCAAATAGTTATGGAAAATTTTAACAAATCAGTTTATGTTTTATTCAGTAGATTTTGGAGTTTTGTTGCTCACTTCAAGGTTGAAGGGAAATATTGTGGCTAAGTCGACGAAATTGGCGGATGTTCCTGATGCAGTTTTGCTTGCGCAAAGCCCGCTGGAAGAAATCCTTGTTACTGAACAAGATACACTTGAGGTGGAAGCCGCTGGTGTGGGCGCGCCATCGGTTGTGGTTAGCGATGACTCTGGCATGCTGCCGCCCGCTGATGAAGAACTAGCAGCGGTTGAACTGGCGCCGGATGATGGCGAAATTGATTTCTCAATGTTTGGGTTTGGCGTGATTTCCGTGAGCGAAGACGCGGAGATTGTTGTTGGCGGAGCAGATAGTTTCGTGACATTCGATCCGCTTGACGCCAATCAGTATGTTGAAGATTTCATAATCTAGCAGCTACTCAAAAAGCGTTCTTTCCGAATAAACACACAATCACGGTGCGTATCAGGATTTGAAAATCCAGGGATAGCGTCCAGTTCTCTACATAGAATATGTCGTTCTGAATACGGCCTTCGAGCTTTTCGGTGGTATCGGTCGGGCCACGATAACCATTGACCTGTGCAAGGCCGGTAATGCCTGGTTTGACCCTGTGGCGGGCAAAGTAACCACGCACCCGTTCAGCAAACTCTTCGTTGTGGTCTAGCGCATGCGGGCGCGGTCCCACGAGCGACATGGTGCCGTTAAGCACATTGAATATCTGGGGAAGTTCATCAAGGCTGAGGCGGCGCAGATATTTCCCAACACGGGTGACACGCGGATCATCTTCCGTGGCCTGCACGGTTTTGCCGGGCACGTCGCAATTATTGTGCATCGTTCGGAACTTGTAGACCTCAAACTCGTCATTGTTGAAGCCGAGGCGCTTCTGTTTGAAGAT
>JBPCVX010000307.1:0-5664 GCA_051010095.1 Hyphomicrobiales bacterium | reverse complement strand
ACCAATCCCCCTCGCCTGGTTCGTTTTCGCAATCAGCTCCCCAGATGGAGGCGGCAGGTGCATAGTTGCCGGTAAAATGAGATGTATCGATATCAAATCCGGCCAGCGTGCTGCGCGCGCCGAGTTTAACAACACACCAGTCATGCCCACCATCACGCCTGCGCTTGGATTCCCAGCCATCCATCCACTTGCCGAACTCATCATAGACATCCGGCTTAAACACTGCTGGCGCGTCACCCAGCATGCGCGCCATTGATGCAAAACTATCATCAGAACATGACACAGCCTCTGTGCCCAGCCGTGGTGAGGCCACGTTGATGGCGCCCTTCGCCCACTCTGGAAGCTCAGCTTCAGCGGCAATAATCTCAGTCATACTCATTCATCCTTCAACCAACTGGCGGCATGGGGTGATGGGTACGCCAATGGCGGGCAATATCCGCGCGGCGGGCCACCCATACATTTTCATGCGTCATAATATAATCCACGAAACGTTTAAGCCCGGCGAAACGCGCCGGCCTGCCAATGAGGCGCGCATGCATGCCGACAGACATCATCTTGGGAAACCTTTCGCCCTCAGCATAAAGCACATCGAAGGCGTCTTTCAAATAGGTAAAGAACTGCTCAGATGTGTGAAATCCCTGCGCAGTTGCAAAGCGCATGTCGTTGGTATCGAGCGTATAGGGCACAACCAGTTGGCCCACTTGCTGGGTGCTCCAAAAGGGAAGATCATCAGAATAATCATCTGCATCATATAAAAACCCGCCATGCTCGGCGACCAGGCGGCGGGTGTTCCCAGATGACCGGCCCGTGTACCACCCCACTGGCGGCTCACCACACAACCGGGTGAGGATTTCCATGGCCTCTTCCATATGCTCGCGTTCCTGCGTCTCTGGCATGCCGTGATAATTGATCCAGCGCAGCCCATGGGAGGCAATTTCATGGCCATCTTTGAGGGCTTGTTCGATAATGTGCGGCGTGCGTTCCGCCGCCATGGCCACGGCGAACAAAGTGATCGGCAACCCGGCATCGCGGAAAAGCTTCAACACCCGCCAAACGCCGGCCCGCGAACCATATTCATAAATGGATTCCATAGAGAAATGACGCGCATTCTCATAAGGCGCAGCACCGATGATCTCTGAAAGAAACGTCTCCGAAGAATTATCTCCGTGAAGAATATTGTTCTCGCCGCCCTCTTCAATATTCAGCACAAATTGCACAGCAACCCGAGCGCTCCCGGGCCACGTTACTTTTGGCAGGCTCTGCGCATATCCTTTCAGATCTCGCGGATAGGATGAATGATCCATTTTTCCTCTGTTGTTTTGTTTTGTGCATCATTGAGCCCATTTTCCGGAGTGTAAAGTGGTTGGATGCAGATTCTACTAATCGTGTAGCGTCGATCACCACCCAACAAGGTCAACTACGAGGGGTTTGTCTGGTCAAAACTATCTAGACAGTTATGTCTAGACCTTTCAATTTTCCGCGTGTAATCTCGCGTCAATTCAGTTTGTGGAAGAGGCAAAAAAACAATGAAATCGCATTACAGAGTAGTGGTTATTGGTGGCGGTGTTGTGGGCACTTCTGTTTTGTATCATCTGGCCAAATTCGGCTGGACCGATGTGTGTTTGCTGGAACGTTCAGTACTCACAGCGGGCTCAAGCTGGCATGCGGCGGGCGGCATTCACGCCCTTAATGCCGACCCCAACATGGCGGCTCTGCAAGCCTACACAATTGATCTTCTCTCTGAGATACAAGAAGAATCCGGCCAAGATATTGGCCTGCACATGACCGGTGGCCTCACCATGGCTGGCACCCCTGATCGCTGGGAATGGTTACAATCTGCGTATCGGGTGTTTCAATCAATAGGCATTGAAGATTGCGAATTACTCACCCCAGAAGAGGCCCAGAAACGCTGCCCGATCATGTCGACCGATGGCTTATTAGGCGGCATGTGGGCCGATCGCGAAGGCTATCTCGATACCACAGGCACAGTGCATGCTTATGCCATATGCGCCAAAAAGCGCGGTGCAGCATATTATGAACACACTAAAGTTGAAGAACTTGTACAAACCAAAGATGGCTGGCAAGTTGTGACTGACAAAGGCACCATTACCTGCGAGCATGTGGTGAATGCTGCAGGTCTCTGGGCCAAACAAGTGGGCCACATGGCCGGAATTGAACTGCCGGTCTCTCCCCTCAAACACCACTACCTCGTTTCAGACTCGATCCCCGCCCTCGAAGAGGCTGACTTTGAGATGCCTATGACGGTAGATCTGGAAGGCTTCACTTATTTGCGCCAGGACCAGAAAGGTGTGCTGCTGGGTATTTATGAAATCGACTATGAACACTGGGCTATGGATGGTGCGCCATGGGATTACGGCATGGAGCTGTTCCAGGAACAGACCGACCGGATCGAAAAAGAACTCATCATGGGTTTCGAACGCTATCCAGTGCTACAGGAGATTGGGGTAAAAACCTGGGTCAATGGCGCTTTCACCTTCTCGCCAGATGGTAACCCACTTGTGGGCCCAGTCGATGGAAAACCTGGTTACTGGTGCGCATGCGCGGTGATGGCGGGCTTCCTGCAAGGCGGCGGCGTTGGCAAGACGCTCGCCGAATGGATGATCCATGGTCATCCCGAAGCCGATGCTTGGCCTATGGACGTAGCGCGTTACGGTAAGTTTGCAGAAAACAAGCAATATATCCGCGAAACAACAGGTCAATTCTACTCCCGCCGTTTCGTTATGACCTATCCAAACGAGCAATTACCTGCTGGCCGACCCTTAAAAATGGCCCCTGCCCACGACGCCATGACAGAGGCTGGATGCAAATGGGGCGTGAGCTGGGATTTGGAAGTGCCGCTTTACTTCGCCCCTATAGGATTTGAGGAAATCCCTACACTTAAGCGTTCAAATGCTTTCGACATTGTCGCAACGGAATGCAAAAACGCGCGTGAAAATGTTGGCATGGTCGATATCACAGGCTTTTCCCGTTATGAAGTGACCGGCGAGAATGCCGAAAAGTGGCTTGATCACATTATGGCATCGCAAATTCCAGGCCCGGGCCGCGCGCGCCTCGCCCCAATGCTGGCGGAAGATGGGCGTTTGAAGGGTGATCTCACCATCTTGAACTGGGGCAACGGCACGTTCTGGATTATGGGTTCCTATTATCTGCGCGCGTGGCACATGCGTTGGTTTAATGATCACATGATGGATGGCGTCAATGTGCGCGACCTCGGCGAAGAAATAACCGGTTTTAGTCTCACCGGGCCCAACAGCTTGAAAGTAATCGAGAAACTTTGCCATCAAAATATTGGTGCTCTCAGGTTTATGGGCTGCGGGAACTATGATGTCGGCATGATCCGCGCAAAAGTGGCACGCATGTCGGTTGCTGGTGAAATGGGGTTTGAGATCAATTGCCGTTATGGCGATCACGTAAAACTGCGCCGCGCGTTGCTTGAGGCAGGTAAGGAATTCGACATTCAGGAATATGGCTTTAACGCCATGCTCTCCATGCGGTTGGAAAAAAGCTTCGGTATTTGGTCAGCAGAATTTACCCAGGGCTACACACCTGGAATGACGGGCATGGAGCGTTGGATTGCCTGGGACAAAGGTGAGTTTGTTGGCCGAAAGGCAGCTATTGCAGAACGCGACGGGAATGGGCCTGCGCAAGTACTCGTCACACTGGAAGTGGAAGCAGATGGAGCGGATGCTTCAGGCTATGAGCCCGTTTGGCACGATGGAGATCGCATTGGTTTCGTAACCTCTGGCGGTTATGGCCACACTCTCCAGAAATCGCTCGCCATGGCACTCGTCAACCAGGAACATTCAGTACCCGGAACCGAACTTACCACCCATGTTGTGGGGGTTGAGCGCAAAGCCCGAGTGATTGAATCATCTCCTTATGACCCGCAAGGAAAGGCCATGCGCGGATGAGCACAGAAAAGCAAGGTCGCACAAAACGGACGCGGCGGCGCGCCAATATCGCCCCACCCGTCACCCGCGAGGTGAACTATCGCACGTTGCGAAACCCGTTTCCACCAACTCCTGTATTCTCCGAAGACCGGGTAGAGGCCATTCATCAGAGCGCCTTAAAGGTTTTGGAAGAGCTCGGTATGAAAGTGTTACTGCCCGATGCCCGCCGCCGCTTTAAAGAGGCCGGAGCCCGTGTCGACGAAGACAGCGAGATGGTCTATATCGGCCGCGAGATCATCGTAGAATCGTTGAAAACCGCGCCACGCTCGTTTGTCGGCCGCGCTGGTGCGCGTCACCGCGACGTAACTTTCGAACTCGGCGCGCTTATGATTCAATCTGGCGGCGGGGCACCACATGCCACCGACATATCACGCGGTCGTAGACCTGCATCTTTGCGCGATTATGAGGAGTTGATAAAACTCACTCAGCACTTTGATGCATTGCATATGGCGAATCCATTAGTGGAACCTCAAGATGTACCAATACATCTGCGCCATTATGCTTTCACCAAAACGGCACTTTTCTTAACCGATAAACTTCCCTTTGTTTATTCTCGCGGCACACCGCAGGTGCATGATGCGTTTGAGATGGTGCGCAGATTTCGCGGATTGTCTGAAGATGACTTCAATGCGGACGTGCACTGCTACACGATCATCAACACAAATTCACCGCGGCAGCTCGATATTCCCATGGCCCAAGGGCTCATTGATTTTGCGCTCGCAGGACAAGTTTCCATTGTCACGCCGTTTTGTCTCATGGGGGCTATGGCGCCGGTTACTGTGGCTGGCGCCCTCACCCTAAGTCATGCAGAAGCGCTTGCGGCAATCGCCCTAACCCAAATCACCAACCCCGGTGCACCTGTGTGTTATGGCGCTTTTGCCTCAAACGTTGACATGAAGTCGGGTGCGCCCGCATTCGGCACACCAGAACAGGTGAAGGCCAACCTAGGTGCTGGCCAACTCGCCCGCAAGCTTGGTTTGCCGTGGCGGTGCGCTGCCGGGTGTGCCGCAAATGTAAACGATGCACAGGCGGCCAATGAAACCCAAATGAGTGCCTGGGGTGCAGTGCTGGCAGGCTGCACAGTGCTTATTCACGGCGCTGGATGGATCGAAGGCGGCCTCACGGTGTCTTATGAAAAAATGATCACCGATATGGAAGTGATGCAAATTTTTGCAGAGCTCTGCGCCGAGACTCCCGCAAGCGACGCGGAGATTGGCTTAGATGCACTCGCTGAAGTTCAACCCGGCGGGCATTTCTTTGCCGCCCAACATACTATGGAACGCTATCAAACGGCCTTTTACGAACCTTTGATAGCTGACTGGTCAAACTTTGGCACCTGGACAGAGCGCGGTGAAAAAGACGCTACCCAGCGCGCCAACGAAACATGGAAACAAATCCTCAACGATTGGCAGGGTCCACCTATGGACGAAGCCAAGATTGAAGAAATCGAAGCTTTTATTGCAAAGCGCACAGAAGAAGGTGGCGCACTGCCTGAGAGTTAAGATGCAGTTTTAAAAGGTTTGATATGCCCAAAAAAAACGAAACGGCTGAAAAAGTTATCTCGTTGGAGAAAGCAAGCCTGGCCGGGAATGTCAAAGTTACTCGTGGAGACTGGCTGCGCGTCGCTATGGATGTGCTGGTTAGTCAAGGCGTCGAAAAAGTAAAGGTCCTTACTTTGGGCGAACGTCTCGGC
>JBPCVX010000306.1:0-5075 GCA_051010095.1 Hyphomicrobiales bacterium | reverse complement strand
ACTTCTTGGCCTTTATGGCTTGCTGATTGTTATTGGCATCATTGCGACATACCTTTTGCCTTAAACACTTTGAAAAGGCGGACAGCAATCACTCCTCATTAACAGAGTGTATTGCCCTGTTAAATGTCCTGAACAATTCGAGTGGCAGCGCATTTAATCAATCCCACCGATCACAATCCTTACGTCCTTCATTTGATCGCCCGTGCCGACATCGACCGATCGCTGCTTTGGATATACAAACGCCATCGCCTTCAGCAGCGAATCGGAGCGTTGATATGTCGATAGGTCGTCTGGTTTTGCGTTCTGCAATGTGTTGATCAGATCAAGCAGCGGATCGAAGTCATGTTGTTGGCAAGTGGTGGTCGCCAGAAGATTGAGATCGCGCGTTCGGTTTGGCCGAACGAGAGAAGATTTTTGGGCGATTGTTTTTCTTGCCATCCGTTAGATCATCCCTAACTGCTTAAAACAACATAGAACACTCCATAAGAGGGCAAGCTCGGAATTAGCTGTGCAATCGCTATTAAGAGTTTATCCCATGCACCACTTCTCCAGATATTTTACTTGCTCAACTCGTGTCCTTCGCCAACAACACTGCGAATTCGCAACTCCAGTTTTTCAGTTAATTCTTCCTTACTTTCCCAAGTGATGTGTTTGAATTGACTAGTGTCAAAGTGCACATGACGCAGCATGTCCTTCCGGCATGACCATATCACATTCAATCCCAAACCTTCCGCAAATCCAGCTTCGAGTTACACGCCACCTCGCTGCAAACCGTGTTCTATTTCTTTGCCTTCGAAATTTTCAGTTATCTTGCCACAAGTAAAATCTGCGACGACAAAGCGCGATCACTTAATATCGGCAATAATTTTATCTACAATATGATCAGAGTGTTCAAGTTGATCGACGCGCACTGTGTGACACATATCAGATTAGCGTTCAAGCTAGTCATCTTCTTCGTAGAATGATTTCATGATGTCCAAAGCACCCTTGATCTCTCCAGCCTGCGCGCGCAAAGCAAAACTCTCTTCACCCAGATCTGTAAACCCGGCCGCGTTCATGAGATCTTCTGAAACAACCGATTTAAATCCCATGGACCAGTTGGGGAAATTCCGTTCCGAAATATCGCCTTCTTCCAAGACAATCTTCGTATGGTGGCGTTGATCATCGGAAATGCGCCTGAACGCTTCTTTTAAAACGTCTGCCGGCCCTTCCAGAAGCTGCATAAAATTCCCAGTGTTGCGTTGAGCATTGAACTTGTAAACCAACAGCCCAGTTACACCGTCTCTTTCATTGTAGTCACGGCTTTTTTCCAAGATCTCCGAGAGTTCCTGCGAACTCATCGGTTTTGCTGCCTGACTGACATAAATCAAATAACGCATGTTGGTTTAAGCACCTTGTATTATCTCAACAGAACGCATAGTTGTCTCTTTAACGGCACCCAAGAAAAAAATCTATACGCGACCAAAATTAATTGTGATTATATTTGATAATATGAAATATGATTTTGTAATGTGAAATTTATTGACTTCGTAGAGCACTTATCGTTATTTTTGTTTCACGATCCAAAATAATGAATATGGTTTCATATTAAGATGCCGACGGAAACAGCAGTCGCGATAGATGAAAAGCCCGATGCCTCGGAACGCTTAAGCGCGATTAGTCTTGGCAAAGCACCCCGCGGTTCAAGGACCATCCAGTCAGTTGATCGCGCACTTGATCTTATTGAGGTACTTGCGGATGCCAACGGTGAAATCGCCCTAAAAGAAATCGCGATCCGCTCCAGTCTGAACTTGTCAACGTGCCATCATTTGATCTCGACATTGGTGAAGCGCGGATATGTTGGTCAGAACCCGCAAGGCCGTTCATATTTTCTCGGACCGAAGATTCTGGAAATCTCAAACAGCCGCATGGGGCAGTTTAATCTGGCAGAAGTTGCGATGCCCGAACTAAGGCGGCTCAATCAGATAACCAAGGAGAGTGTGCATCTTGCAATGCTGCATGGACATGATCTGACGACGCTGGGTAAGCTTGAGTCGTTACATGCGGTGCGCGTTGCCACAGATACAGGTCGTAAAGCAAACGCCGCTCATGCCACTGCGACGGGGAAAGCCATTCTTGCCTGGTTGCCCGAAACCGAGATTGCACGCGTGGTGGCTGAGAAGGGCCTCTCAGCCTTTACAGAGCACACAATCACGTCGCTAGGAGATTTGGTTGAAGAGCTTCGCCACGTGCGGCGCAATGGCTTTGCGCTTGATCGCGAAGAGTTTCAGCCAGGTGTCATATGCGTTGGAAGCGCTATTCGCGATATTTCTGGCGCAGTTATGGGGTCCATCAGCTGTTCAATGCCGGAAATGCGCGCAACGAACGAGCATGTTGAAGCAACAAAGCATGCGGTGAAAGCATGCGCTACGACCCTGTCAGAATTGCTGGGAAGGCGCACAGAGAAAACAGAATAAAGCGATAGAACGCACTGGGAAACGAAGAGGAAACGAAAACATGGCCATGCCCGAAAACGTAAAAACCGATCCTGACTATCCTATTCCAGAGAAAATGAAGGCCTGGGTGTTGGGTGGCCCGGGTGAATTGACGCTTGAAGATAAGCCTGTTCCGGTTCCCGAAAAAGCTGAAGTTTTGGTACGCATCGATGCTGTTGCAATTTGCGCTACCGATTTGGAGATCATCCATCACGGACCACCAGCCATGATCGAGGGCGGTGGACCTCACAATAAAGGGTTCACGCCAGGCCATGAATATATGGGCACTGTTGTCGCTCTTGGCCCAGGTGTTGATGAATACCAAATCGGAGAACGCGTAACCGTGGAAATTCACGCTGGGTGTGGGCAGTGCAAACGTTGCCGCGAAGGAATGTACACCTCATGTCACAACTACGGTAAAAACTATGGTGATGTTGACAAGGGTCACCGCGCGAACGGGTTCACTACAGATGGCGGTTTTTGCGAGTATCAAGTCAACAACATCAACACCTTGGTTCATGTTGATGACACCATGTCGGACGAAGAGGCAACGCTGGTGGTGACGGCAGGCACCGCCATGTATGGCTTGACCGAGCTTGGCGGTCTGGTCGCAGGGGAAAGCGTTGTGGTAACGGGCCCCGGTCCAATTGGCCTTCTAGGTGTCGCGGTCGCCAAAGCCTTGGGCGCACAACCCGTCATTTTGACCGGCACTCGTGACAATCGCCTCGATATCGGAACAAAACTCGGCGCGGACCATGTCATCAATGTACGCAAGGAAGATCCAGTTGAAGCTGTGCGCAAAATTACCGATGGCAAGGGTGTCGATTATGTCATCGAATGCTCGGCGGCCTCTAATGCGATCAACGAAGCGGCTCAAATGGTGAACCGTGGTGGCAAGATTTGTCTAGCGGCATTCCCGCATGATGCACCCGCCGTTGATGTTGCGCATTTGGTGCGGAACAATATTTACCTCTACGGCATTCGCGGCGAGGGAAAGACTGCCACACACCGCGCCGAGGCTTTTATGCGCCAAAAGCGTTTCGATGCAACGCTCATTCACACGCACACTTTTCCCATGACAGAGCTTCAAGAAGCGCTCCGCTATGCTAAAGATCGTGTTGAAGATGCCATCAAGGTCGTCGTGAAGAATGATCATGCTGTTGCGAAACGCCAGGCTGCCGAATAGGCGCAAAAGAGGGTTGTGAACCAATGCTGAGTTATGATCAGTACTTGATGCCCGAAAGTCTAACGGAAGCATTGGAAATACTTGCCGATGCGCCGGAGGGAAGCCAGTTGATTGCTGGCGCGACAGACCTCTTGCCGTGGGCGCGCGAAGGTCGGGCGGGGGATGTGCACCTTCCAGCACTTATTGATGTTACGCATGTTTCTGAGCTTGCAGGGTATCAAGTTGCAGATGGTTTTGTGCGCATCGGCGCAACACTTCCTTACCAGGCTTTCCTCGAAGACCCGGTCTTACGGGAGCATCTACCGTGTATGCCGTTTTGCGCGGTTTGGTTTGCAGACGACCAAATTCGGCAACAAGCCACACTTGTTGGCAATGTCATAAATGCTTCTCCCGCCTCCGACGGCACACCACCGGTCCTGGCTATGGATGGCGTTGTTGAGATCGCGCGCCTTGTCGATAGTAAAGCCGTGCGCAGGGAAGTGAACGTCAGCGCGTTTCTCACCGGGCCTGGCAAAACCGTTCTGGAGGCCGGTGAAATCGTTACGGCGATCACGTGTAGTTCGATGAAGGGGTATGGCGGCTCATTCGAGAAAGTCGGGCAACGCCGTTCGCTGGTTATTTCAGCGGTTTGCGTTGCCGGTCTTGTGCGCGCCAGCGCTGCAGGAACACATTTCGAGGACGTAAGATTGGCACTCGGAGGTGTTGCACCTGTTCCAATACGGCTGACAGAAATTGAAACTGCGCTCAAGGGTGAGGCGATAAATCTTGAGCAGATCAGGCGGATTTGCGCGCAAACTGGTGATCTTGTTGCATCGCGCACGCGGCGGGCCTATAGGCGCGAAGTCGTCCGTGGATTTGTTGAAGCGGCCATCGTGGATGCCTTGGCAGATAGTGGGATTAACATGAACTTCGAAGATACAAAGGAGGCCGCGAATGCCTAGATTTGATATCGAAATGGAAGTCAATGGAACGCGGGTCAAAAAACATACCGGTGTTCATTTGCGATTGCTGGATTTTTTGCGCGACGAGCTCGCCCTAACGGGCACCAAAGAAGGGTGCGGCGCAGGCGAATGCGGAACATGTTCGGTATTTGTAGACGGCAAGCTTGTAAAATCTTGTCTAATGCCGGTCGCTAAAGCGCAAGGCTGTTCAGTTGAAACAATTGAGGGCATTGCAGAACCAGGCGACCTTACACCAGTTCAAAAAGCGTTCCACAAAACCGGTGCCAGCCAGTGTGGTTACTGCATACCAGGTATGGTCATGGCAGCAACGAGTATCTTGCGGGAAAACTCTAAGGCCGGCATAGAAGAAATTAAAGAGCGCCTCGGCGGCAATATCTGCAGATGTACAGGATACAGTAAAATATTCGAGGCCGTTGAAATCGCGCGCGATGTGGTTACTGGCGATACATCACC
>JBPCVX010000305.1:0-13596 GCA_051010095.1 Hyphomicrobiales bacterium | reverse complement strand
ACCGATGCTGGCGCGAAAAGCACCTTCGACGTCATGTCGAAGCAAACAGAAGCTGCAAAAGCTTAAACCTATAATTTCCCCCGCACTCTTGATTAAAGCCCGGTCTTATCCGGGCTTTTCTTTTGCCCAAACGGCTTTGGAGTAAAATAGCATGTGTGTCGCGATCAACAGACGAGCTCAATAATAATCCTTACCCGAACCGACGATATTTTCATCAGGCGTTTTGATAACACCGTCATCCTTGTCGGGATATTCCAGCGAAGAGAGAAACACGCGCAAAGCATTAAGCCGCGCACGCTTTTTGTCGTTGGATTTGATCACCGTCCAGGGTGCGTCATCGGTGTGGGTATGGCCAAACATATCTTCTATCGCCTCGGTATATTCGTGCCATTTGGGAATAGATTTATAATCAATTGGTGAGAGCTTCCATTGTTTCAATGGGTCGTTTTTGCGCGCATAAAACCGTTCAAGTTGCGCCTCGCGCCCAACGGTGAGCCAAAACTTGCACAGCTTGATGCCGTCGCGCACCAACATCTCCTCAAAACGGGGCACCTCGCGGAAAAACTGAAAAACCTGTTCTTGCGTGCAGAAGCCCATGACCCGCTCAACACCTGCGCGATTATACCAGGAGCGATCAAACATCGTGAGCTGGCCAGCGGTTGGCAGTTGCCGGATATATCGTTGAAAATACCACTCTCCGCGCTCTGTCTCAGAAGGTTTTGAGAGCGCCACCAAGTTTGTGTTGCGCGGATTTAGATGTTCGATAAAGCGCTTTATGGTTCCTCCCTTGCCGGCCGCATCGCGTCCTTCAAAAACAATCACGATGCGCTGGCTTTCCTCAACCACCCACTTTTGAACTTTTACCAGCTCGACCTGCAGGTCTTGCAGTTCATCTTCATAATCGCTTTTATCCATCTTTTCGTCATAGGGATAATTGCCGGACTTGAACGCGCGTTCCTCCACTTCTTCCGGCAGATCATCGAAATCCAGCGAAAAGAATTTCTCATCAAGTTGTGTTTGTTTATCAGCCATTTTCTGCCCTCTCCGCACGCATACCAAACCGATTTGCTGCCCAATATAAAACAATCATTCCAATGAGCCACCAGCAAAGCTGCCACACCCAAAGCGGTGGTGCCAACCCATGCAGCCAACTTTCCGGGGCGCCCGCTTTGCCGAATGCATTCTCTCCCAGAAATGCGGCTGGTCCGAACGCAAAAATTGACCAAACAATAATCACACATAACACGATGGCGCTTTTGCCAATGAGTGATGTGTGTGCACGCAATTCCCGATGAAATTGGGCACGATGTTCAACACCTGCTTGCGTGAAAAGAGAAACGATGATCACCGCACTGAAATTGACGGCCAGTCCTGCCACAGCCTGGTGCACAATTTTCGGTTCGAAATAGAGCGATCCGCCAATCGCCAAGGCACCGGAAATCATGCCCATGATGATCGCAGGTGCTGTGAACCAATGCACAAAGCAAATCGCCAGAAGCGCTGGCCACATAAGACAACCCGCTGCGAGTGCAATCATCGCAGCATATTCATGCCACACACCGCCAACAAACAGCGCAGCAACTGCACTTAGGCCCAATAAGACCATTATGATCCGCGTGCCTATTTTGTTCGCAGAAGTCATAACGCCATCGCTGGAGATGACGACGGCAGAGAGATAGAGGATTGCGCCCGCAGAAGCATGCATCGCCGCCAAAAATGCCACGCCCATGAACCCTGAAAGGGCAGTAGCGACCATATCTCCGGTTTGCCCGAATACGTTAACAATCAAAGGCACCAAAGCACGTGTGCCAAGTTCATGTTCGGTAATATCGCCTGCCCCAAGTGCAGCGGCGAGAACGTTGTAAATTGCATCTGGTGCTATTTCAGTCAGGTTTAAGTTTGCGCCAAGCAAATGCCCCGCAAAGCCGATAGCGGACATGCCAGTGAGCAGAACAACGCTCAACAGCCCAGCGAGGCCAACTATGTAATGTCCGCGCAATTGAGATGCGGATGAGGCTCTTATTGCCCAAAGCAAAAACGCCGGTCCAACGATAATACCGGTATAGGCGAATACACCACCCAAATCAGCCAAGCAATTATCAGGCATGGATAGATATTTGTTGGCACCAGCGGTGCCATTCGCTGTATCGCCCACTTGCAGCACTTTGAAAACTTCAGCAAAGGCTTCCACGCCACCAATAAGTTCGATCGTCTTAAAGCCAAGTAGATAGGTGGCGAGTATCAACAAGGCCGTTTGCAGAAAACTCAACCGCACCAACGCACACCGGCCACCCAACAGCAAAGCCCCAGTCACAATGACCGCGCTCAGGGATGCCCCATAAAACGGCGGCAAACTCTCCTCTGTCAGCAGATAAAGCAAGTCACCTGACGCTTTGAAAACCGCAACAAGAAAAGCAAGAGCAACACTAAGTGCGATCAATGCGACTGGAACGCGCATAAATTCAGTGCGGAAATATTGCGCAAACAGATCGCCTGGGGTTGTCACTTGATAGCGTGCAGAAAGCCAATTTATCCGCTCATAGAATGCCGCTGCCGCAAATGCCATCGCCAAGGGTGCAAACGCAAGTGCCCCATACCCCAGTCCATTCGCGTAAATTCCGGCCGGATAGGAAACAACGAGCCATCCAGCGAAGGCAATTGTGGAAAATCCGATGGTCGAGACAAGCGTGCTGGACGTGTCGCGTCTGCGCCGCGCACAATAAATGGCAATGCCCAGGCAAACGAGTGCATAGAGTATGAGAAATGCCGCGAGCCACATAAGCTTCATGGGCTTAACCTAAATCTCTCGATAAGGCTTGTAATCCGTGTCAAAGGATCGCCTTACCGCGCATTTTGTTGAAGTTCGCATTGTTGAACTCATCACACTAATCCGTCAGCCCGCACACATATATATATCGACAGTCAAACACTTCCATCAGACCTCAAACCGCAAAAAAACGCTTTTAAAAATCGCTTAGGCTGGAGACACTAACCCGACTCGCGGCCATAACATCCACACATTTTTGCTCGCCTGGGTAAATTCGCCACACAAAAATTCTCACAAAACTCTAGAACTTGCGGTCCGGCTATTCTATGTACCATCCGGTGGTGTGCTATGGTGATAAGACACACCGTGTGAGGACAAAAAATTGGGGATGGATTCGTGAAACAAACTGGCTCGGTGATCAGCACCTATGGCTTGGAAAATGCTGGGTTGGCAGGCCTCGCTTCCGCTCACTGGAACTACCAAGAAAAAGAGCTCTATGAAGAGGCAATCCAACGTGGCGAAGGTGTCGCGACCGCGAAAGGGCCGCTGGCAGTAACAACAGGCGTTCACACTGGCCGTTCAGCGCAAGACAAGTTTATTGTGCGCGATGGCGAAACCGAAGACAGCATCTGGTGGGATAATAATAAGAGCATTACCCGCGACCACTTCGATGCCCTCAAGGCAGACTTTCTTGCCCATTCAGAAGGTAAAGAGCTGTTTATCCAAGATCTCCATGGTGGCGCGGATGCGGATTATCGCATTAATGTGCGCGTCGCTACAGAATTTGCTTGGCATGCCCTTTTTATCCGCTATTTGCTGCGCCGCCCCGAGATGGGCGCGCTTACCGCATTCGTCCCAGAACTCACCATTATCAACCTGCCAAGCTTCCGCGCTGATCCCGATCGCCACGGCGTGCGGTCCGAAACAGTTATCGCTGTTGATCTGCCTAATAAGCTGGTTCTGATTGGTGGCAGCGAATATGCCGGCGAGACCAAGAAATCCGTATTCGGCGTTCTGAACTATATCTTGCCTTCTAAGGGCGTTCTGCCCATGCATTGTTCTGCAAATGTGGGTGACAAAGACGACAGCGCGCTATTCTTTGGTCTCTCTGGTACTGGCAAAACAACCCTGTCTTCTGATGCGAACCGCACCTTGGTGGGCGATGATGAGCATGGTTGGTCAGATAACGGTATCTTCAACTTTGAAGGCGGATGCTACGCCAAGACAATTCGTCTGTCTGAAGAAGCGGAACCTGAAATCTACGCAACAACCCAAAGATGGGGTTCAGTGCTTGAAAATGTGGTGGTTGACCCAGACACCAATGAGCCTGATTTCGATGATGGTTCGTTGACGGAAAATGGCCGCGTCGCCTACCCCATGCATTTTATTCCAAATGCAAGCGAGACCGGCACCGCACCGCATCCAAAAAACATCATCATGCTTACAGCAGATGCATTCGGCATCATGCCACCAATCGCTAAGCTTACGCCAAGCCAGGCCATGTACCACTTTCTTTCCGGCTACACCGCGAAAGTTGCTGGCACTGAAAAGGGCGTTGCCGGCACGCAAGCCACCTTCTCGACCTGTTTTGGTGCCCCGTTTATGCCGCGTCACCCAAGTGTATACGGCAACTTGCTGCGTGAGTTGATTTCAAAGCACGACGCCACATGCTGGCTCGTGAACACCGGTTGGACGGGTGGTGCATATGGCACAGGATCGCGCATGCCGATCAAAGCAACACGCGCGCTGCTCAATGCCGCCCTGTCAGGCGATCTTGCATCGGTTGAAATGCGCACCGACCCGTTCTTTGGGTTCCAGGTGCCGTTATCGCTTGAAGGCATTGACGATACTTTGCTGACGCCACGCGATACATGGGCAGATAAAGACGCCTATGATGCGCAGGCCCGCAAGCTTGTTGAAATGTTCACTGAGAATTTTCAAAAATTCGAAGCCTATGTTGATGATGAGGTAAACGCCACCGCGCCATCCGCTGCCTAAGGAATTTTAAAATGAAGATTTGCATCTACGGCGCCGGTGCTATCGGCGGATATATGGGCTTAATGCTTCAAGAAGGCGGTGCTGAGGTATCGCTCGTTGCCCGTGGGGCTCATCTTGAAGCAATTCGCGAAAAAGGCCTCAAGGTCGTTTTCAAGGATGAGGAAAAATCCGGCAAGTTCCAAGCCAGTGACAATCCTGCAGATTTGGGCGAACAGGACTATGTAATTGTTGCTCTGAAAGCGCATCAAGCCTGGGAAGTGGCAGAAGATATGAAGCCCCTTCTTGGCCCCAAGACTGCGGTCGTAACCGCTCAAAACGGCGTGCCATGGTGGTACTTTTATGGCTTTGAGGGCCAATACTCCAATCTACGCATCGAAAGCGTTGATCCGGGCGATCGGCAATGGCAGGCGATTGGTCCAGAGCGCGTGATCGGTTGCACAGTTTACCCCGCCGCTGAAATTACAGAACCTGGTGTGATCAGACACATCTATTCAAACCGCTTCGGTATTGGCGAACCTGACCGCCAGGAAACTGAGCGCACCCAGACACTTGCCAACATTATGGAAGCAGGCGGACTGAGCCCGCGCATTTACCCAGAAATCCGAAATGATATCTGGCTGAAGCTCTGGGGTAATCTCTGCTTTAACCCCATTTCTGCGCTCACCCACGCAACGCTAGACGTTGTTGCTACTGATCCGGGCACACGCGAACTCGCCCGCAACATGATGCTGGAAGCGCAAACAATTGGCCGCCGTATCGGTGTGCATTTCCGTGTCGACGTTGAACGGCGGATTAACGGTGCCGCAGGCGTTGGCGCGCACCGCACTTCAATGCTTCAAGATTTGGAAAAAGGCCGCCAGCTCGAGATCGATGCGCTTCTTACTGCGGTGCAGGAAATGGGCCGACTGGTAGACGTGAACACACCCAATATCGACGCGGTGTTGGCGCTGGTGCAACAGATGGGCCGCGTTGCCGGCGTGTATCCAACCTTCCCTGAACCCGAGCTGGGCCCGGACTCTGAAGAAGCTGCGGTCGATTAGCGGCGATAATCGGTTGAAATTTGCAAACCGCACTCATATCTCTTGAACCGCAACAATGAGTGCAAGGTTCGAGACTATTTATGAGTAGCAAAACGCCTGTGGCTGACGAAAATTTACGCCAAATCCCGCCGGTTGCGCCTGGATGGCGCGGTCGCGTGCAGACCGTGCTTGAGTCTCGCAAATTTCAATATTCCATCACAGCGATCATTGTTTTAAACGCGATTACCTTGGGTCTAGAGACGATACCCCAAGTTATGGCTGCCGGCGGTCCACTTCTAACGTTTCTCGATAAAGCCATTCTTGCGATCTTCGTTGCCGAACTTGCAACAAAACTCGTTGTATATGGCAGGCGGTTCCACAAAGACCCCTGGAATATTTTTGATCTTGTGGTGGTCACTATTGCTGTTCTGCCATCGACAGGCTCCATGTCAGTGTTGCGCGCCTTGCGAATACTGCGCGTATTGCGTCTGGTCTCAGCCGTTCCCTCAATGCGCCGGGTGGTGAGCGCTTTGCTTGTGGCAATCCCTGGCATGGGCTCCATCGTCGCGTTGCTGTGCCTGATCTTTTATGTCTTCGCGGTTATGGCGACAAAGCTGTTTGGAGCAGGCTTTCCTGAATGGTTCGGAACCATTTGGGCATCCGCCTATTCACTCTTCCAGATTATGACACTTGAAAGCTGGTCTATGGGTATTGTGCGGCCTGTGATGGAAGTTTATCCGCACGCCTGGGCGTTCTTTCTGCCCTTCATTCTGATCACATCGTTCACCGTGCTCAATCTGTTCATCGGCATCGTGGTCGATGCTATGCAGCAGGAACATGCCGCCGAGCAGGAAGAGTTCTGGAAGCTTGAAGAGGAAATGGCAGAAAAAGGCGTATCGGACCGTGCACAGATATTGGAGGAACTGGCCGCCCTTCGCCGCGATATCGCGGAACTGAAGAAACAAACTTAAACGCTTGCTCTCGCCAGATAGGCTTGCTATCAGCGGCGCACTTTTGCTCTGGGAACAGGAACGCAAGATGACGACGACACACAAAGGCATACTGCTTGGTGTATTGGCGATGGCACTTGTTGTCACCGCCTCCAACATCCTTGTGCGCTATCCTATCGGCGCATTTCTCACCTATGGCGCGTTCACATACCCAATCGCATTTCTCGTGACCGATCTCACTAACAAATTGCTTGGGCCAGGTGCCGCGCGCAAAGTCGTGTTGGCTGGTTTTGCGCTGGGTGTTGTTCTTTCGCTTTGGCTTGCCTACCCACGTATCGCGATCGCATCAGGCACGGCGTTCATTGTCGCGCAAATGCTTGATGTTTCCATCTTTGATAAATTACGGGAAGGTACATGGTGGCGCGCACCCCTGGCCTCAACACTCATCGGTAGCGCGCTTGATACCATCCTGTTCTTCTCACTGGCATTCGGCGCAAGCTTTGCTTTTCTGGGGCCTAATGAAGATTGGGCACTGGCACCGGCGCCTCTGCTTGGTGTTGGCGCACAAGCGCCCTTCTGGATGAGCCTGGCGGTGGGAGATTTTCTCGTGAAGCTGCTTTTGGCGTTAATCGCGCTGGTGCCATTCCGCGCGATTGTTTTGCAGCTCGCGCCGCGCGTTAAACGAGGCGCTTAATATCATCCGCGATGCGGTCTGCATTTTCGTGAGACCATGTCGCTGCCACAAATCGATCCGGACGCACCAGCAATATGCGTCCAGATTGGGCGCTTAATCCATATTCATTTGCCAACGCATGAACAGCACATCCCTCTCCAAGGCTAACCTTGCGCACGTCATCAGAAATTTCTTCAACTGATGTCAGACTTGCCTCGGCATCTTTGCCAACCGCGAGCAATGCAAAACTTTGGCCCAACACATCATCCAGCATCACCACTGCGGTTTCATTTGAAGAAACGCGGAATTGTGGCAATGGTTGCCCGGTGAGCGTATCGCCAAGATCGTCATCATCTTTGAGCAACAAACCATCATCATATGCAGCCTGCGGCTTTGCCTGCATTCGGGCGGCACCTTCCGGGGCGTCCGTGCCCATCAACTCTGCACGTATGCGCGCCCGGGCATCTTCATCAACGCCTCCGATGGGCATAACGATTTCTCCCAACGCTACAGCGTAATCGACCATTTCTTTCACCGGGCCCTTACGCTCTGTGTGGTAGCTCGAAAGCAGCTCGGCGCTGGACTTATCTCGCACAATTCTCGCCACCTTCCACGCCACATTGAAAGCATCACGCAATCCGGCATTCATGCCTTGGCCCGCAAATGGCGGGGTCAGGTGCGCAGCATCCCCCAACAACGCAATCCGACCATCCACAAAGCGTTCCGCCACAAGGGCATGAAACCTGTAAACAACCGCGCGGATAATATCTTCATCAGGAATGTTCCGGAACTGGCCCAGAATGTCGCCGATGGTTTTGCGCGCCACCATGATGTCTGGGTCCTCACCTGGCATAATCATATATTCATAGCGCCTGCCATAGCCCGGTGCTGGTATAGACACCATGGGTCGTGTCGGGTCGCAAAAGAACTTTGAAAACCTGTCCCGGTCAGGATCGTTGGTTGTGTCCACAACAACCCAATCGCGAGGATCGGTCTCGCCTTCCATGGAAATGTTGAGTTGTTTGCGCACAAAGCTGCTGGCGCCATCACAGGCCAGTAGAATATCGGCGCGCACAATCACATCTTCGCCAGAACCTGTTTGCACACGCGCTTGAACACCCGGATTGTTTTGAGAAATCCCCCGCAACTCTGTCTCAAAGCGCACATCAACATGATCAAAGCGCGACAGCCCACCCAGCATCATGCGTTCCAGATCAGGCTGCAGAAATGCGTTGCGTCTGGTATACCCATGCAAGGTAACCGGTGCATCGACTTCTGCAAAACACGCACCATCGGGTGCGAAATATTTAGCACCGTAGCCAGCAATTACATGGCCCAAAATTTGCTGGGAAAGTTCAGCGGTTTGCAGCGCCCGCAGACCCTCATCATCAAGCAAGATCGCCTTGGGCAAGTCAGATGTGGTTTTATTGCGCTCGACAATCAGGGTTTCGATGCCGTAGCTGCCAAGCAGATTGGCAGCCAACAGCCCCGTGGGCCCTGCCCCAACAATGAGAACCGGCACGCGCATTGGTGTCACAACTCAGCGACTTTCGCCTCTTCAACCCGTTCGCCGCGTGCATTCACATACACCCCATCTTCGGCGATCTTTGCCATGTCGCAGAAAATCTCAATGCGGTGATTGTCAGGATCAAGAACATAAAAGCTCTCGTTTTCACCCCACGATCCATCACCGCGCTCATCCCAAGGGCTGTGCACAACCGGCCCACGCACAACGTCGATACCCATGTCTTCTGCTTTTGTGAGCATCTCAAGAAACGCAGCACGATCGCGGCACTCAAAAGCATAGTGATGAAACACTGGAGGGCCCGCTTTGTCGTCGCGCGGATCGGCAGGCCGTTGAGCATACGCCTTCGCCGGGTTGTTCACCAGCACCAGATCATGGTGCACCGGTCCCAAGCGCATGAAACAAAGTTCAACAGGTATCGCCTCAACTTCGCCGGGCTTATGACGCTCTGAAAGCTTCATACCCAGATAGTCCCTGTAAAAAGCGATAGAGCGATCCATATCAGTGACTTCAAGCGCTAAGTGTTGCATGCGCAAAATTGGATTTTCAGTCATTTTCTCTCCTTGCGGTAAGCCGCTTCCCTATCCACGAAAACACCAAATAGATGATGAAAGCGTTCAAACACATTGCCGCTATCGTCATCAAAACATTGATAAAAATCGAACTCGTGACAATCTCATCCACCAACAGGATCCATGGCATCGAAAGCAGAATTGCAAAAATATATGATTGTGGGCCATTCCCCCAATCCATCCAACCCGCAAGCAATGCCAGAAGGCAGAGCGCCAAGAAAACCGCCGCTGCTCTCTGGCCCAACCTGTGCATGTTCATCGGCCTTTCGTTCAGGAACGCAAAGTTTCCATCGAAACCTTCGGTGTAAACGCCCTATCATCAAGCGCCAGCTCGATCAGCGCAAGCTTACCGGAATTTCGCGCTGCTTCGAAAGCAGCCGGAAAGTCTTCTTGTCTTTCAACCTTTATACCAAAACCTCCATAGGCGTGGGCAAGTACCGCAAAATCTGGATTGTGGAGGGTTGTTCCGCTGACGCGCCCGGGATATTTGCGTTCTTGATGTAAGCGGATGGTTCCATACATAGAATTGTTGCACACGATAACAATGACGTTGGCGCCATATTGCACGGCTGTTGCAAGCTCTTGTCCGTGCATCATGAAGCATCCATCGCCTGCAAAACACACCACTTCCCTGTCTGGATGATGCAGTTTTGCAGCAATCGCTGAGGGAACGCTGTACCCCATTGAGCCAGATGTAGGTGCAAGCTGTGTGCGGTACTTTAAGAACCAGGAGTAACGCTGCACAAAGTTTGAATAGTTTCCTGCACCAACAGTAATGAACCCATTTTCAGGAATTTCAGAACGAACATGAGCGATCACTTGTTCAAGCTTTACATCGCCCAGAGTATCTTCCGGTTCCAACCAGGCTTCATAATTTGCACGGTGCGTTGCTGTTTGCTCTGCCCACGGCATATCATTTGGTGCGGGCAACTCCTTCAACTTGGTCAAAAGCGACGGCACGGACGCGTTGATCGCGACATCAGGCCGGTAGACGCGCCCAAGTTCATCCGGGCCTGGATAAACATGCAAGAGGCGCTGTTTGGGGCTTGGGATGTTCACGAGCGAGTATCCAGCCGTTGTCATCTCCCCCAATCTTGATCCAAGAACCATCAGCAGATCAGCATCCTTAATGGCATTCGCAACATTTGGATTAATGCCTAAACCAGCATCGCCGATATAAGAGGATGAACGGTTGTCGATATAATCCTGGCAGCGCAGTGATGCAATCACGGGAAGATGAAACGCTTCAGCAAATTGCTGAACATCAGCGGCCGCCTGCTCGTTCCAACCGCCACCGCCAATCATGACGATAGGTTTCTTGGCCTGTTTCAGTTCATCGGCAATCAACGCTGCATCATCTGCATTTGCGCGGGCCTCAATGCGCACCGCAGCCTTTACATCTTCCACATCAGCAGACGATGAAAGCATGTCTTCCGGCAGTGCCAACACCACCGGCCCGGGCCTGCCTGAGGTGGCGATGTGAAAAGCATGGCTGACATATTCAGGGATACGGTTCACATCTTCGATCTGGGCAACCCATTTGGCGAGATCGCCAAACATGGCGCGATAATCAACCTCCTGAAAGGCCTCGCGATCTGTCATGTAACGGCCAATCTGGCCAACGAACAGGATCATTGGTGTTGAGTCTTGATCAGCAATGTGCACGCCAGCAGAAGCATTGGTTGCGCCAGGTCCGCGGGTAACAAAGCAAATGCCGGGTTTCCCGGTAAGTTTGCCTTGGGCTTCTGCCATCATGGCAGCACCACCTTCTTGGCGGCAAATAACGACATCAATGCCGCTTTCATAGAGCCCATCAAGGGCTGCCAAATAACTCTCTCCGGGAACACAAAATGCGCGCTCCACACCTTGGATTTTCAGCTGATCAACAAGAATTTGCCCGCCATGGCGCATGGCTTAACCTCTGCAGTTTTTGGAATGATATCATTTTAGAATTCAGAACAAGCACGCAATGTGCACTATTGTGTCTGTGAAGCAAAGAGGAGACTTTAGCGCAGTGAATGACGTCCTTGCAGCGCTTTGTAAAGCTTGAGATCTCTATGCACGCGGTCTGGGCGAAAATTTATAATACCCGCATTATCTACCCATGCCGTAGCGTAGAGAATACGCACAGGAATAGGCGTTTCGAATGGTGAGGAATAGATAGCATGCGCACGTTTCTCATCCGCCAAAATCGAACCGACCTTTGTGGCGTCTTTGCCCAGAAGCGCGTTTGTGAATTCATCTGCCCGCACAAGAGTCAAACAATTAGGTGCAAATTTGTCATTGGGTTTCACGCGTTTCTGAGGGACCGCGCCCCCCAGGCACGCGGCATCGTTTTCAGAGAAGGTCAATCTAATATATCCAGCAGGATCGCCTTTGTTTAGGCGGCGCCTGATTGTGAAGGGAAAGTTTTCCGCCGAATAATCCGACCACTCGATTGCTTCGGCAGGAACATTGCGACCTTTAAAATATATCTGAATACCTTGCTTTGCAGCCTTGCCTGGATCCTTTGAAATACGTTCAAAATATGCCGGTCCAGCAATGGCCGGGGGAACAATATCCGATGGCCGCACCTCTAAACGGCTGACATCATCTGACATAACAGGAAGCTTGGCGTTTGCCTTGCGGCGCACTAGTGGCGTTTCCTCAACAAGCTCATTACCTACTTCATAACGAAACGTATTGCTGGCAAGATTCACGGTTAAAACCCGCTCGGCCTGCACATCCCTGATCCAGCGCCATCGCTCCATGTTTACAGCGATTTGCCGCACGCGCTCTTCAGCAGAAATATTCATCGCTATAATCACATGCCGGCCTGCGATGCCGTCTTCTTTCATGCCATTTCGTTTTTGATAGCGTTTGACCGCTTGCTCCAGCACCTCATCGAAGACATCGCGGCGCTCAGCGACATAAGCAACATCCCCGGTGAACTCGAGCCTTGCGCGCATTCTTTCAACGCGCTTGCCGCGATTTCCCAGGCGCATTGATTTACGACCTGGCACCTTTCCCCAGCCGCCGCCCCGCGCAATGAGTTGATATTCTGCAAGTTTCTTCCGCAGACGCTCATACTGTTCATCTGCTGGCATCTGCGAAACAGAAAAACCCTGCAAAGATTGAGAACGCGCGAAATCGTGCAAAATATTAGCCGCATCTGGGCGTGCACGTTTGCCAAACACCTCTGGTGCTATTTTTTGCGGAAGAACGCGCCCTCCTCCCAGATCTTGTGCATAGCGAATGAGAAAACTGGAGTAAGACAGTTCAAGCCAAGCGCGCAATTGCGCGTCTTTGCTGTGCACCGTATCGCGCAGAACCTGAATGTGTTCAATCGCGTAATCCTTTGGAAACAGGCCGTCCTCGCCGGAAGCCGACAACAACTTTGCAAATTCATCGAGCTTCGATGGTTTCGTCCACAAAAGCGGGCCCTTGTCTTGAAGATAATATTTCTCCAAACCGTCGCGCGCCGCTTTAATTGGCAGCGGTAGAGATGCGCCACTGTCAAGATAATCGGCAATCGAGCGGCGAACGCCTCCATCATCAACTTTGCCCGGCGTCGTTTCCGCAAGCGCTGAAGATAACACCCCCAATAAGCAAAGCAGCAAAACCATATATTTCGATAGCGCCCGCATTAGCCACTCCGCTTAATTTAGGGTCCTATTTATACATGGTTTATACGAAGAATCGCGTGTTGGGGATGTTTCATTG
Organism: Hyphomicrobiales bacterium; assembly: GCA_051010095.1. Classification (GTDB taxonomy): domain Bacteria; phylum Pseudomonadota; class Alphaproteobacteria; order Rhizobiales; family CAJQND01; genus CAJQND01. The sequence continues at coordinate 390 of JBPCVX010000305.1, read as the reverse complement.
AAAATGCGCACGGCAAGGTCGCATAAAATATTAAGCGATATTTCGAATCAAATTAGCCAAAAACTAAATTTTTGCTTTTGATTCTAAATAAAAACTTCATGAATTTGCATATGATCTGAATATACATTGCACAAATGCAACACTCTGAGAAATTATATATCAAATTCGCAATTTGAGGTTGATATATATGCGTTATTAGTCAGAATCATTCGTTGTTTGTAAAATGTTAACGGTTCATTAACTAAGTTCACAAGTAATCGTGCTTTAACGAAAAGATGTTCAGGTACGGTGACTTTAAGTTTAGGAGCATTTCATATGCCAAGGCGTTTTTTGCGCGGTTCGGCTCTGTCTGCAATTATTGTGACAGCGGGCATGCTAGGCATGGGGACT
>JBPCVX010000304.1:0-4053 GCA_051010095.1 Hyphomicrobiales bacterium | reverse complement strand
GACCATGACTGGCCGTAATTTAAACCTAGAGGAAGGGGCTGAGGCGCTGACGCTCGGCATGGCTTACCACATGCCCTATCTTGCAGGTCTGGCAATCCTTGGTCTGGTGCTCATCTTCTTCGTCTTCGGCAAACAACGGACGCGGGATGGCTGGAAACATGGCAAGGGGCTGGTTCCGCCTTTTACGGTTATCGGCATTGTTATGGGATCGATCTATGGCGGCATCACCGGCATTACTGAAGCTGCTGGCATGGGAGCGGCGGCAGTGTTTGTGATTGCGCTCCTGCGCGGTGAAGCTTCTGTCGGATTGCTCTGGGAAAGCCTGATGCGAACGCTTCGTTCAACGGGAACTATAATTTGGGTAACCGTCGGGGCAGCCGCTCTCTCAGGTGCGTACACGCTTGCAGGCGGTCCCAATTACATTGCGCAGTTGATTGTTGGCGCTGAAATGCCTGCAATGCTGGTATTGCTTACCATGATGTTGATCCTCTTGTTCATGGGCGCGTTTATGGATTGGGTGGGGATTGTGTTGTTGATTATTCCAGTTTTCTTGCCCATCGTGCAGCGCCTTCCGATCGAAGACATTGGCTTTATCGGGCAACTGGAGCCGCGCTATGTGGCCGTTTGGTTCGGTGTTTTGTTTTGCATGAACATGCAAGTTAGCTTCTTATCACCGCCCTTTGGACCGGCTGCCTTCTATCTGAAATCTGTGGCACCGCCACACATCTCGCTTACCGATATTTTCAAGGGGTTCTTGCCTTTCATCGGTGTGCAGCTCATTGCGCTGGCGATATTGTTGATCTGGCCGAACATTGTGACGCTGTTGCTTTGACAATAATTGTCAATGTTGAGAATCGATCGGTGGAAAATCCAACTCAAAGCGGCAAATGACGCACAAAAAGGCCTTCATATGGTTCCAGATTCAGAGATAGTTGAGAGTCTCATTAAACGGGGGCTTATCAGGAACGAAGAAAGCGCAAAATTCACAGCTCTGGCAGGCGGCGTTTCATCGGATATCTGGCGGGTTGAGACAGATGAGAGGACCTTTTGCGTAAAGAGGGCGCTCGCGAAGCTAAAAGTGGATGCTGATTGGTTTGCGCCGATAGAGCGCAATCGGTTTGAAGTTGCTTGGTATCGGGTGGCAAACAATATTGTCCCGGGCGCGGCGCCGGAAATACTCGCCCATGATGAAAAAACAATGCTTTGTGTCATGGAGTACCTTGATCCGGATATTTATAAACTCTGGAAGAACGAGCTTAAGGACGGCCGCACCAACGTAGCGCAGTCTGCGCAATCAGGAGAGATACTCGGACGTATACACGCTGGCACAGCTGGCAGTGTTGAGGTTGGAGCACATTTCCCACGGGCAGATATTTTTCACGCGATCAGGCTAGAACCTTATCTCGAGGCGACCGCTGGTGCCCATCCAGACCTCCGCGAGCAGCTTTACTTCTTGAGTGAAAGAACGGGAAAGATCAGCCTGACCATGGTTCACGGTGATGTAAGTCCAAAAAATATCTTGATGGGCCCGAACGGTCCCGTCTTCTTAGACGCGGAGTGCGCATGTTTTGGTGACCCGGCCTTTGACCTTGCCTTTTGTCTCAACCATTTTTTGCTGAAATGTCTATGGAATCCTTCGGCAAGGGAGGGATACCTCTCCAGTTTTAAGGCAATGGCTGAAAGTTATAGGGAACAGGTCAACTGGGAAGATGCCGCGGGACTGGAACACCGAGCGGCGACGCTTCTGCCGGGTCTCTTTTTGGCGCGTATAGATGGAAAGTCTCCCGTCGAGTACGTGACTGACGATCATGATAAAAACAAAGTGCGCCGCTGTGCTCGATCGCTTCTCATTGATGCGCCAGCGCAGTTGGTCGAAATTGCACATGCTTGGGACGAGGAACTTTCGAAATGAGCGCTGAAATTGCTTTTGTGAGGGGGCGGCGGGTTTGGGATTCACGCGGGCGCCCCACGGTTGAGGCGGAGGTTCAATTGATAGGTGGTGCAACTGGTCGCGCGATCGCACCCGCAGGCGCATCGACCGGCAGTGCCGAAGCCGTCGATAAACGCGATGGCGGTAAATCATTTGGCGGTCTCGACGTTCTTGGCGCAGTTGCGGCAGTGAACGGCGAGATTGCAGATGTGCTTATAGGCCGGGAGGTCACGGATCAAGCGGGTGCCGATGAGGAAATGATCCATTTGGACGGCACACCAGACAAGAGCCGCCTTGGAGGTAATGCCTTGATTGCAACGTCGATGGCTATTGCGCATGCAGCTGCTGCAAATGCAAAACTTCCGCTATGGCGCTATTTGGATCAGCAACGCGATGACCAATGCCTTCCCCTCCCGGAAGTCCAGATTTTTGGCGGCGGCGCCCACGCGGGCCGTCGGGTTGATATTCAAGATTTCATGGTTATCGCGGTCGGCGCGGAGAGTTATGTCCAGGCGCTGGAATGGACCGCAGAGGTTTATCGCCAAGCTGGTGTCATTATGGATGATGCGGGGCTTTTACAGGGGGTTGCTGACGAGGGTGGATATTGGCCGGCTTTCGCGTCCAATGAACAAGCTCTTGATTTCCTCGTCAGGTCCATTGAAGCAGCGGGATTTGTTCCTGGCGACCAAATATCTATTTCACTTGATATTGCCGCTACTGATTTTGGAAGCAACGGCAATTATCAGCTGTCCACGGATCATAAGTCTGTTAACGCGGCTCAATTATCGGAGATGCTCCTGGGATGGTTAAAGCGCTACCCGATTGTGGCGATTGAAGACCCTGTAAGCGAAGACGATGCGGACGCGATGGCAGCTTTCACAAAGAGTGCGGGTCACAACGTTGAAGTTGTTGCCGACGATTTTATTTGCACATCGGCCTCCAAAATTGAATATGCGCACTCCATTGGCGCGTGTAACACGGCGCTTATCAAACCCAACCAGGCAGGCACATTGACCGAGACGAAAGCGGCACTGGATGCAGCAAGAGAAGCTGGCTGGAATTCTATCGTTTCGGCGCGCTCCGGCGAGACTGAAGACGTAACAATCGTCCATTTGGCTCTTGGGTGGGGCGTGCAGCAGCTGAAAGTGGGGTCATTCGCCCGCTCGGAGCGTATGGCGAAATGGAACGAAGGCGTGCGTATAGCTGAAAAGCTTGGGCAGGACGGTGGAACGCTACCCCCGCACGGGGCGTTCCCTTGGGGTCAATAGATCCGGCCCCAGGTCGGTTTCCCCGTGAGTTAAGCTGTGATGAAGTGCCTCTTCCTCAATAGCGTTTACCCTTACTTGCATCAGCACCTTCATAGAGCACGCGCCGCTTGATATTTGCATCTTTGCGGCACAGATCGAAATCATGCTCTGAAAGATGCCCTTTGGGTTTGTCGGCAATGGTGAAATTTCCAAAACTATCTGTGCCGCTGGCAAGGGCAACAAGGGAGCGGTCGCCCGAACGCTGTTTCATGGACGGTTTGATGTAGCGAATCGCGCAGCCGATGCGCCGGTCATTCGTCTCATTAGGTCCCGAAGCATGGAAGAGATGCCCATGATGCATGGATGCTTGTCCGGGCATCAATTCTGCGGCAACCCCTTCGGCCTCGTTTACGTCAACGGCGATTTCCTGTCCGCGCGATAGCAGGTTGTTGTCATCAAATGTGTCGACATGCGCAACCAGCTGTTTTTTATGACTGCCCGGCACAAACTTCATGCAGCCACTCGCCTCATTTGCTGGCGAGAGCGCAACCCAACACGTCGTCTCTTCTGCATCATCAAGGCCCCAGTAGGTGAGGTCTTGATGCCAAGATACAATTTTAGGTGAGTTCGCCTCTTTGATAAAAAAGCTGGCGCTCCAAACCATCAAGTCGGGTCCAAGCACGGCCGAAGCTGCGGTAATGAGATTTTCGCTACGAATAAGGTTGTCAAACGATGGCAACAGGCGATCTGGATAGGTCCGCAACAACCCAAGCCGCTCTGGGTCGTCGGCAAGCTTTGCTTCTGCTTCTTCAAGTTCTGCGCGCAGCTTCCGAGCCTCTTCCACCTCGACAATATCGATTGGAAACACAAACCCAT
>JBPCVX010000303.1:0-4497 GCA_051010095.1 Hyphomicrobiales bacterium | reverse complement strand
GGGCAGTTGCGAACACGTGAAAACAATTTGACCTGCGAATTGATGGCGTGGATAAGGTGCTGCACCACTCATCAAGGCAGCAGCGCTCCATGGTTTCTCACATCCCCCCTGAATTCGACCAGGCTTTTTGCGATCAATTGCGTGATCTGTTTGCCTGGCGGCGTGATGTCAGGCGGTTTCGCGGCGACGCGCTTCCCGAAGGGTTGCTTGAAGAGCTATTGGAGACGGCGTGTCTTTCGCCTTCTGTCGGCAACAGCCAGCCGTGGCGTTATGTGCTGGTGGAAGATGCGGCGCGGCGCGCAGAAATTATCGCAGATTTTGAAGCCTGTAACGCCGATGCGCTTGGCGCCTATGATGGCGAGGTTGCGGAAACCTATGCATCGCTGAAATTGTCTGGCTTGCGTGATGCGCCGGTGCATCTGGCGGTGTTTGTTGACCGCGATACGCCCGATGGGCGCGGTCTCGGCACCCGCACAATGCCGGAAACCTATGATTATTCTGTTGTCTCTGCCATCCAGACCCTGTGGCTTGCGGCGCGTGCGCACCATGTGGGGCTTGGGTGGGTGTCAATCCTCAACCCGGAGCGTGTGTGCAAGATTCTCGATGTGCCTGAAACCTGGCGCCTGGTTGCCTATCTGTGCATAGGCTTTCCGCAAGAAGAGCATGAAGACCCCGAACTGGTGCGCCATGGCTGGCAGGAACGCCGGCCCCTAAGCGATGTCATGTTGAAGCGATAAGAGCGCAGAAAGTCCATCATGGCCGCACCCCCTCTTCTCACCTTGCAAAACATCCACCTTACCTTTGGTGGCACGCCGCTGCTGGAAGGCGCGGAACTTTTCATTTCGCCTGGCGAAAGGTTAAGCCTTGTCGGACGCAACGGATCAGGCAAATCCACATTAATGAAGATCGCTGCTGGCCAAATCGAGCCTGATAGTGGGGATATTTTTCACCAACCCGGCACAACTGTGCGCTATCTGCCACAAGAACCAGATTTTGGCGGATATCAAACAGCACTTGACTATGTTGAGGCAGGATTGACACCCGGTGATGATGTTTACCGCGCAATCTATCTGCTTGAACAACTGGGGCTGACGGGTAAAGAAAACCCGGCCCACTTGTCGGGTGGCGAGGCACGGCGCGCAGCATTGGCGCGCGCGCTGGCACCTGAGCCCGATATTCTGCTGCTTGATGAGCCCACCAACCACCTTGATTTGCCGGCAATTGAATGGCTTGAAAAAGAGCTTGGCGGCATGCGTTCAGTGCTTGTGTTGATCTCGCATGACAGGCGTTTTTTGGAAAACCTCACCCGCGCCACAACCTGGCTTGATCGCGGCAAGACGCGTCATATGAATAAAGGCTTCGCATATTTTGAGGCCTGGCGTGATGAAGTGTTAGAGGCGGAAGAAATTGAGACCCACAAGCTGGGGCGCAAGATTGCCATGGAAGAAGACTGGTTGCGTTATGGCGTTACCGCCAGGCGCAAACGCAATCAAAAACGCCTGCGTGATTTGCACAGCCTGCGCGCTGAACGCGCCGCGAAGCGCTCCAGCAACGCCCGCTCCAAGGCGCAGATCGAACTGAGCAGTACCGAAACCAGCGCCTCGGGTAAGCGGGTCGTCGAGGCGGAGAGTTTGTCAAAATCGTTTGATGGCAATGCGGTGATCAAGGATTTCTCCTGCAAGATTAACCGCGGTGACCGCATTGGCATTGTCGGCCCAAATGGGTCTGGCAAAACAACTTTGCTGAAAATGTTGATGGGCCAGCTTGAACCAGATACAGGCTGGGTAAAGCTTGGCACAAATCTGCACATGCTCACCCTTGACCAGAAGCGTGAAAGCCTGAACCCAAGCGACACTTTATCTGATGTGCTCACAGGTGATGGCAGCGACATGGTCACCGTCGGCGATCAGCGTAAGCATGTAATCTCTTACATGAAGGATTTCCTGTTTCTGCCCGAACAGGCGCGCACTCCGGTGAGCCGGCTGTCGGGTGGTGAACGCGGCCGGTTAATGCTGGCGCATGCCCTTGCCAAGCCGTCAAATTTGTTGGTGCTTGATGAACCTACCAACGATCTCGACTTGGAAACCCTTGATTTGCTTCAGGAAATGCTGGGCGATTACAATGGCACCGTGTTGTTGGTGAGCCATGACCGCGACTTTCTAGACAGGGTGGCCACAACAACCCTGGCCTTCGAGGGCGATGGCCAATGGCAAACATATGCAGGCGGCTACAGTGATATGCTGCATCAACGCAAGTTTTCACAGCGCGAACAGCAAGCAGAAGACAATGGCAGATCGAAGCTTCGCGAGAAAACTGACAAACCCTCTTCGCCCAAGGCAAGCCGCAAGCTTTCTTTCAAAGATAAACATGCACTAGAGACATTGCCCGGTAGAATTGATGCGCTGAAAGCAAAGATTGCTGAGCATCAAAATGCCCTGGAAGACCCGGCTCTTTTCTCCGCGAAACCCGACATCTTCAAGCAAACGGTGACCGCTTTGTCAGAGGCGGAAGCGGCACTAGAGGAGGCCGAAACCCGCTGGCTAGAGCTTGAAATTCTGCGCGAGGAGTTGGAGGCCTAGATGACTGAAATATATGTTGATGCGGACGCCTGCCCGGTTAAAGACGAGGTGATGCGTGTCGCCTATCGCCATCAGCTCAAGGTGCATTTTGTCTCAAACGCTTTTATGCGCCTTGATGACAGTCCGCTGGTTAACCGCGTGGTGGTGCCAGATGGGCCTGATGTGGCAGATGACTGGATCGCTGAACACATCACGCTGGGCGATATCGCGATTACCGCCGATATCCCTCTTGCCGCGCGCTGTGTTGAGGCCAAGGCCGAAGCGCTGTCGCCCAACGGTAAGCCTTTTACCAAAGATTCTATCGGCATGGCGCTTGCTATGCGCAACCTGATGACCGATCTGCGCGAAACCGGCGAGATTTCTGGCCACAATGCAGCGTTCAGCAAGAAAAACCGATCAGACTTTCTGCAGGCGCTTGAGAATATGGTGCAGAACGCAAAACGTTCTGCTGGCACTTAATCGCTCAGGCATATATGCGCTTAGGCATTCCGCCAGTAATCGTTCGCCTGGGCAACGGTCGCAAAATTCACGGCAACCACGCTGGAAACCGCAATTAGCGAATCTGCATCATCACCATAGTCTGGACGCATCTCCTGGCGTTTCTCATCGGAAGGCTGAGTAAACTTCACAGCCATGCGCGAGAGTCTGATCGCCAACTGGTAACCTTCTTCTGGGGTCGCTGTCTGTAACGTGGGAAGCCAGGTTGCGTCTGCCATTTTAGTCTCCAAAATGTCCTTGATGAGCGGTTTCGATGCAATGGTGCCGCGCTTTCAGCAAAACCACAATGGTGCGCGTGTAATTGCTGCTGCTATTTGCCCATTTCCTTGCGTGCGTCTTTGCAGGTTTTGTAAACGCCGGGGATCAATTCATTGTTTGAGCAAATGATGCCGCCCCACTGAAAGCCGGTACGGCCATCTTCGGTTCTTATGCGAAACCAGGGCGATCCGTTCCAGATTTTGTCCTGGCGTTCCAGAAGCGAAATCGGCGCCAGTTCGGCCAAGCTGAAGACATGCTGTGAGGTTATATCTGCACTTTTCCGCACCTTGCCGCCAAGTGAGGCTCCAGATGCAGGAAATGTGCCCTCGGCAATGGGTGCATAGGTTGGATCAGCCTTGCGGCAGGGATAAACCGAACCGTTTTTGACGATCAGCACGCCCGTGTCACCGTTTACATAAAAGCGCAGCTTGTCGTTTTCATAAAGCTCGCCTGCAGGGTTAGATGCGCGCTCCAGTGTTTGCGCAGGCCCATCGGGATAGGCTGAAAGCGCCACCAGTTTTCCGCCATAATAGATCGAACCACCCAGCTGGGTGCCGTTAAACGTTAGGGCGTCATCGGCAATCACATCGCATGTATAGGCGGGCGGCGGGGATGCATGGGCGGCACTTGCGCAAAATAGCAATAGCGCTGTTAGCGGGGAGAGCAGGCGATGAAGCATTTCAGTATGTCCGGATAGTTTCTTATGCGATGCGCTTTCTAAAACATTCCGCTTGGGTGGAATTAAGGCATAAGAAAGCGTGCGCCCGGGCCATCATTTGCGGCTTCATCGCGGCGGTTATAGATAGCGCACGAACGCAGCGATAAACATCCGCACCCGATACAGCCATCAAGCTTTTCGCGCAACATGTTGAGGCGCTCGATGCGCTGATCAATATCAGCACGAAAGCTTTTTGAAATACGCGTCCAGTCGGCTTTCGTTGGCGCGCGATTATTGGGCAGGCGTTCTAATTGCGCAGCAATTTCTGCAAGAGAAAATCCCAATTCCTGTGCGATCTTGATGAACGAGAGCTTGCGGATATCCGCGCGTTGATAACGCCGGTGCCCAGCACGGGTGCGCTCAGGCGTAACAAATCCACGGTCCTCATAAAAATGAATGGCCGAGACAGCCAGCCCGGTGCGGGTTGAAATGTCTCCAACGCTG
>JBPCVX010000302.1:0-5193 GCA_051010095.1 Hyphomicrobiales bacterium | reverse complement strand
TGGCACACATCACCTTGCGCCGCTTCCGCGGCAACTTTCTCAGCGGTTTCGAAATCAAGCCCCAAAAGAGCTGCCATGGCACCCTCACCCACCGGCACCGCTTGCTGCATAGCCTGGCCACGGGTTTTCAAGAGCCGCGCCGTATCAGCAAGCGAAAACGTTCCTGATGCTGCAAGGGCTGAATATTCGCCCAATGAATGCCCAGCAACGAATTTTGCCGACGCCACAAGGTTAAATCCGTGCTCCTGCTCCAGCACCCGCATCACCGCCATGGAAACAGCCATAAGGGCGGGTTGAGCATTTTCCGTCAGCGTGAGGTCTTCAATAGGGCCTTCCCACATAAGGTTTGAAAGATTCTGCCCTAAAGCTTCATCAACCTCCGCAAAAACATCTCGCGCCGCTTGCGAGGCATCTGCGAGTTCCTTGCCCATGCCCACTGCCTGGCTGCCCTGGCCTGGAAATGTAAATGCCGTGCTCATGTGCTCTCTGCCCTCAATTTCGCATGATTTGAATGCAGCGACATTGGCCTTTGTGGCAGCAAAGTCAAGAGCTTTGGCAAACTTGGAAGCATAGATCCACACGGTGCGCGTTAGCCTATAAAAAGCGCCTGCTGCGCAGGCGGTTCGACTAAACAACTTTAAAAATAAATGTGCTGGATATGATGCACCAGACTCTATAAAACTTTTTTTGAAATGTCTCAGTCAGTTTTTCTTAGTAACTCGATGTCTTCTTCAATTTTTGAAAAATACCGCGCTATGCGCACACTTATAAAACGCAAACTTGCCCAGAACTTTCCAAGATACCGTTCTAGCAGGCACGTGCTTGCAAACTTGCGTTACCCCACATTGAGTTTCGATGAGCGCATAGTGAGAGCAACCCATCGGCGATATTATGGCCATGAAATCGACCTGGAAAATCCCAAAACGCTCTCAGAAAAGCTCAATTGGCTTAAGTTTAATCACAGGCCAACGCTGTACACACAAGTGGCTGATAAATGGCACGTGCGAGACTATGTGCGCGATAAAGGACTAGGACACCTGCTTGTCGATGTGCATGGCGTATTCGAACACCCCAATGAGATCGATTTCTCAGCGCTGCCAGATGGATTTGCGCTAAAGGCCACCCACGGCAGCAGTATGAATATTATTAAGCACCCACATGAAGGTTTCGACGCCGATGCTGCCAGCTGCATTTTAGATAGCTGGATGCAAACCGATATGTCGACAGCCAAAGGTGAGTGGCAGTATCGAGATATTCCACGTCGGATCATGGTTGAACATTATTTGGAATGCGACACGGGTGATTTAACTGAATATAAGTTCCATTGCTTCCATGGAGAGCCTGAATTTGTTGCAGTCATTGCAGACCGAAGAACCTGCACCCGCAAAAGCTATTTTTCCCTAGATTGGGAAGTGTTGCAATTTCGCGACAAAAAAGAAATCCATCCTGCAGATGATGCCCGTATGCCAGACAATATGAATGATATGATCGCTGCTGCACGTGTTCTGTCTCAGGATTTCCCAACAGTACGGGTCGACTTCCTGGTCGGGTCAGGAGACGTTCATTTCTCTGAACTTACCTTGTACACGTATGGCGGATTTCCGAAGTTCGATCCGCCAGAACAAAACACAAAGCTAGGCGAATTGTTGAACCTGGATCATTTGAAACCAGCTTCATCCGCTTCACTCTCCATGTCTTCCCAAACTTTGGCGACCGGTGAACGGCTATAACGCAATTGATCGGGAAACGGTTCCCATGGCTGCGTGTACAATGTGGTATAGTGAATGCACTTCGGTTTCTCGACGGGAACCTCCCCGTCACGCGCGTTCCACACCCCATAAAGCTTACCGTACAGATTATTCTCTAAGACCAGGGCTTTAAAATGCGCGTGCAAATGTCCTTCATTCACCGCATCACGGTTCCAGATGGGAAGCATTCTTTCGCAATCAATCAGCATCACTGAGTTTTCGCCATTAGTGATTGAGAGTATGCCCGCATCTCCCATATCCAAATCAAAAAGCTCGGCCGGGTCTGCTGTGTATACTTGATCAACATCATTATAAATGGCGCGACCTTTTTCACCTGCAAGTGTGGGAATGGCATAACGGTAGTTCGAAAATCCCGTCTTCCATCCCTCTCGATTGATCTTGGCCAAATCTGACATGAGATGGATTTCATAGACACGCGCCGGATTGCGAGATTTCATCACCGACCAAATAAAAACTCGTTCGGCGCGGTGTTGCATGGGTTCCGTGCCCAGGAATATGCGCACAGGTGGTTTTTCTTCCGGCGTTACACCAGGTTCAACATCTAACCGAATAATCTCGGGATATTCATTCATTCCCTCAACGCGATCTCGGTCGGTACGGAACCAATAAGGCAATCTGCGGTGATACCAACGGGTTTTGAAAGGTTTTTTCTTGAGTTTAATCGCCATCTGCATCTCCCCTCAGTTCAGAGCTCTTAGCTGGCAAAAAAATTGGTTTTCAGCCTTCTATCATATGTTTAGCATTATGAGATGGTGCGCAATTGGACGCACCATCCGCTTTAGCGCGTTTTAATATTAGTCAGACCAATCTTCATGTTCCTGGTAAGCCTCCCAACGCTCCTTTAGCGCGTCACTCAGGATGATGAGTTCGCCTTCATATTGTCTCAAGATAGAAAAGATAAACGCACACTCCAGGTCGCGATCATGAAACGCTGCATAAGAGTTGGGCACAGTCGATCCCCCGGCATAGGCTCCTTCTGGATGGGTGAATAAATCAATACCTGCAATGACTAAACTCACCGGGTTTAAAGCAACCGCAACGGCCAGCATGCGCGCGCCATTCGTGGGATACCAATCAGCGGCAAACCGATTTTCGGTCCGCGCTTTGAGCTGATCATAAAACGCCGATGTGTACGGTTCCATCTCGCTGGATACAAAGTAAGAAAGCGGCCATCTGTTTGGAAAGAACAGCCGTTCTTTCAACAAACGCCGTTCCGCGATTTCATCAGCTGCACCAACAATTGCACCGCGCAACCGCTTATCCTTCATCGCAGCAGCAGGTCCGCAGAAAACCACATCGGGCTCCATCATATAACCACGCTCTAGCCAAATAGCGTTTACGCGAAACAGACAGTCATGTGAGATTTGCAGCAATGCCTCAATTTCACTTGAGGGGCCATTTCCCAAGCATATGATCGTTTTCGGATGGTTGAGCTTATCGGCCAACGCAGCACTCGATTGAATACGGCTTATGCCCGGCACACTCAACAAACGCCCATGCGAAGTACGCAGCCTATTGCGCACATTGCCCGCGATGCGCATCACGAAGCCACGTTCTTTCATGCTTTCACGGATATTACGCAATCCGTTCGCTGCAATAACAAACGAAACCAGATCTTCAGGCGCGATCACATATGAAGAAACTGGAGACGTTTTCTCGAACAATTCATCGCAAATCCGCCCGGCCACAGTGTTTAACGGCACAACATTCACAGCATGATCGTCAGGAACAACTTCGCCTAAGGATGTTCCATGGTCATGTGACAGCCCAAACCCAGGAATCGCCATCTCATTCAGAACACCGCTTAATCCTTTAAAAAGTTTCAGGTTCTCTGAAACAACAAAAACACTGCGCACGCGGCGTAATTTGCAAAATCGTGTCAGCACTGGACCATCAAATTTTGTCCGTTGCGCTGCACCATCCTCAGGCGTTTTCAACGCAAACGGAACAACGTGCAGCCTTGGCTGCTCTGCTCGTAAGTGCTCAATCAAGGAATCACAGCGTGCAATGTCCTCCCAAGATTCACACAGGAGCAAGACGGTTTGCTCACCAGATGCGATCTCTGAGAGAGTGTCTGCGGAAATTGGTCCGTACAAATTCATAAATCAGGGACATTCTCTAGTGCTAAAGCAATTTGTTCTGCCTAAGAATATCACTCAGAACATCGCCAAACACCATCAACTCACCATCAAAATTCTTAAGACTTTCAAGAATGCAGGCCAGATCATGCTCATAACTATGCGCTGGCGTGTAGGCATTGCCGTGTGCACTTTGTCCAGGGTAGGCGCCGTCCTTGTGTTGAAACATATCTATGCCGGCGATGACGATACGCTCAGGCTTTAAGCCAACCGCTGTCGACACGAGGTGAGCACCACTGGTTGGACGATGAATTTCACTTGCAGGAAATGGCACGATACCGGCCATATGTTGGTGCACAAAATATTTCAGCTTGCCGGTAATCGGTGTCACGGCGCGCTGAGCCAAAAGCATACGCTCTGTTGCTTCGTGGGCAACACCAATAATCGGATGTTTCAATGCGCGCATCGCAGCGCGAAGGCCTGTGAAGCAAAGGTCAGGTCTGGAAAATTTTTCACGCTCCCGCCAAGTATGGTTTGCTCGAAATAACACATCATATTTGAGATCATCGAGGCATGGGTCTTCGCTGGAAGGACCATTACCCAAAATAAGAATTGTGCGCGGGTTGCTCAATGCCTCCGCCAGCGCATGTGTGTCATCATATCGTGTAATCATCCCATCAAGATGTCCGCGCCAATCGGATGAATTCATCAAACCTTGCGTTTTTACTCCAATAAAATGGCGTAGCTTCATATCCCCGCGCGCATCCCAATCACGCTCGCGGCCAACCATGTCCAATAACCTTTGCATTTGCCAATTCAGCACATCATCGTCCTGTGCTCCCGCAAACACCCCCAAATCTTCGATATTGCCAATATTTGGCTCGATACCAGAGTTTTTCTCTCCAAGCTGCATCTGGCCAACAGGAGATGCTCTCTTGCTCAGCGCTTTATGCAACCCTTTGGGCAGAACTTTAATATCACCAAGCACCGTCACGGCTCGGATGCTGTGATGGCTCAAAAAAAGCGTGGTGAACGGTTCAATATCGAAGGGCAGCTGTAGAACCATCTGTCCCGGAAAAGCTTCCTTAAGTTCACGCACGTCCCCCGGCATGCTGAGATATAAGCGTGTTCTTGCGCCTTCACGGGAAAGAGCGTCAACAAAGCTCTCAATGCCATCAAATGCATGTGCGCTGGACCCAATAAGAAGCAGGCTCGGTGGATTTTTCTCACGCCCACGCGCAAACTTGCTTGCCAATTGCGAATTACTCATGGCTAAAGCCACTTTTCAGCGACGGTTCCTGTTTTGGCAAATTCAGCGATGATTTCTGCACCGCGCGACCCCGCAG
>JBPCVX010000301.1:0-9965 GCA_051010095.1 Hyphomicrobiales bacterium | reverse complement strand
GTGATGCGCAGGGTGACTTCCGGCCCCGGTTCTCCAGCATAGACATGCTCGTTCCCGTCCGCATCGATCACCCGCATGGTGCCGACTTTTATGAATCTGCTCATCATTGAATTGAGAAGTTTCATGAAGAAATGTCTTTCATCGAAAGTTTACCCGCGAATCCCGCGCTATTTGCCAATGTGACTTAAACCGAAGCCGCCTGAGAGGCAAATTACGTATCGCAATCTTACTTTAGCGCGTTGTGATTGCGCTCTAAAAATTCGCGGAATGCGGCAAGGCCTTCATCTATATTGCGGCGGCCACAACCGATGCGGAAGCGTTGCGGTGGGCTCTCGATTAGCTCTGAACGGTATATCGAGGCGGGCAATAAAAGAACGCCCGATTCTTCCACGAGACGTTCACAAAACGCGCCCACATCGCCAGCGCCAGTATATTTCGGATAGGCTACACAGCCCCCATCGGGATGCGCCCAGTCAAACAGATCTGAGTAATCAGCAAAGAAGGCGTCAAGTTTAGCCAGATTCTCGCGCACGACGGAGCGATTACGTTCCAGAATCCCGTCCCGCGCTTTTAACGCAATAAGCGCTAGGCGCTCGCTGGGGGCGGAATTGCAAATCGACAGGTAATGCTTGTAGTGCTCGAACCTCGCCAGCAGTTCTTTGTCTTGGGCTGCTATCCACCCGACGCGCAAACCTGGCAGGCCGTAGGCCTTGGACATCACGTTAAGCGACAGGCCTTTTTCATAAGCATCTGCGGCCTGTGGAATGCGCTTGGTTTCATCAACCTCTAACAGCCGATAAACCTCATCACTAAAGAGATAAATCCCATGCTTCCGGCACAGCGCGACCAGCCCGTCATAATCCTCACGCGGTGCGATGGCGCCGGTGGGATTGTTTGGGAAATTTATTGAGATCAATTTGGTGTTAGCGCGGATTGCGGCCTCAACTTCTTCGAGATCAAGCCGCCAGGCATTTTCCTCATGCAGGCAAACCCCTGAAACCTCGCAAACAGAAAGCGGCACAGTTTCCGCTGCCTGATAGTTTGGCACCACCACAATGGCATGATCAGAAGGGTCCAAGAGCACCTTCATTGCTGTGTAAACGCCTTCTTCCGCGCCTGCAAAACAGAGAATATTTTCAGCGCTTAAGGTGTCATATGTCTCAGCAATCGCCGCGCGCAAATCAGGCGCACCGTAGGTTTCCGTATAGCCAAGCCAAAGCTTATCAAACGCTCGCCTATCGTCGGGCGATGCCATTTCCAACAATTCAGAAAGTGTCATGCTTTCCGCATCAGATGCGGTCATATGATGCTTGGCTGCAAACTCCCATTTGGAGAAATGCACCTCCAAGGCAAAATCACGCATCTGTTTCTCAGACATCGGCTTAAGCCCTCACCCGTTCGGATTTGGGATCATAGAACGGTGCGAACTGCACCTTCGCAGGATAGCGTTGCCAGGCAATCTCGATTTCAAAATTACCGCTGTCGAGATAATCTTTGTTCACGCCGTCATTATCATGCACATACCCCAGCGCCAGTGATTTATCGAGCCTATGCCCCCATGAGCCAGAAGTTGTTGCCCCAACAATCTTGCCATCACGATAAATCGGTTCTTCGTGATACATCATCGGCGCGTTTACACTGTCATCTTCAAGGCAAATGGCAATCATGCGTTTCTTCAATACATTGGCTTCGCGCTGCTTTGAAACCGCTGCCTGGCCAATAAATCCGCCCGGTTTTTCGTATTTCACGGCAAACCCAAGACCGGCCTCCAAAGGTGTGTCTTCGTCGGCAATATCGTGGCCCCAATGGCGATATCCCTTCTCCATGCGGCAGGCATTCATGGCATGCATACCGGCTGGTGTGAGCCCAAACTCGCCTCCTGCCTCAATCAGCGTGTCGAACACATTGAGCGCAAACTCGGCTGGAATGTAGAGCTCCCAACCTAACTCACCCACATAGGTGATGCGGCTGGCGCGCACCCGTGAATAGCCGATTTCGATCTCTTTCGAGCGCCCAAATTTGAACGCTTCATTGCTCAAATCAGCATCCGTGACGGCGGCCAGCAAGTTGCGCGATTTGGGGCCCATAAGCCCAATCATCGGCAAACCCGATGTAACATCTGTCACAACACAATGAGCATCATCTGGCATATGGCGTTTTAGCCAGGCCATATCGCGGGTCTGGGCGGCAGCGGCCGTCACCACCATAAACTCGTTTTCCCCAAGCCGGGTGACCGTTAAATCAGCTTCAATACCGCCGCGTTCGTTTAACCATTGGGTATAGACAATGCGCCCCGGCTCAACATCCACATCATTGGCGGAGATCGCATTCAACACACTGCAGGCATCCCTGCCCTGCACCATGAACTTGGCAAAACTTGATTGATCAAATAACGCCACTGCGTCTTGCGCTGCTCGGCTTTCCGCTGTGCATTGCTCATGCCAATTCTGGCGCGAAAAACTGTAATCATATTCCTTCGCCATACCGTCGGCGGCGAACCAGTTCGGCCGCTCCCACCCGGCGGTGTCTCCGAATACAGCCCCCATATCAGCAAGCCGGTCATGCAAGGGTGACTTCCGCACGCCGCGCGCAGTGATGTGCTGGTAATAGGGCCAGTGCATCGCATAAAGCAGGCCGAGAGTTTCCGTTGTGCGGTCGTGCAAATACTTTGCATTGGTCTGGAACGGGTGAATGCGCCGTACATCTACATCAACCAAATCCATGGGTGCATAGCCGTCCCTGATCCATTCTGACAGCGCCTTGCCCACCCCGCCGGATGATTGGATGCCAATGGAGTTAAAGCCACAGGCCACATAGCAATCGCGTACTTCCGGCGCTTCGCCCAAGTAATAAGCGTCGTCTGGCGTAAAACTTTCGGGCCCGTTGAAAAACAGACCGATACCCGCCGTTTCCAATAATGGCATGCGGTTTACTGCATCTTCCAGGATGGGTTCGAAGTGATCGAAGTCTTCGGGCAAAGTTTCAAACTCATGATCCTCCGCAATGCCTTCCATACCCCACGGCTTGGCTACCGGTTCGAATGCACCCAGCATGAGCTTGCCCGCATCTTCCTTGTAATAGGCACACTCATCAGGGAGGCGGATCACCGGCATATCGCTTGGAAGATCATCAATCGGCTCAGTGACAATGTAGAAATGCTCTGCTGCATGCAGCGGCAAATGCACGCCAATCTGGCCACCCACTTCGCGCGACCACATTCCTGAGGCGATCACTACTTTATCAGAAGTAACTGTGCCTTGCTCTGTCTCAACACCAGTTGCCTTGCCATTTTCTGTCAGAATGCGTGTTACTTTAACGTTTTCGAAAACCTGACCGCCGCGCTTTCTGGCGCCTGCGGCATAAGCCAAAGTCGTGTCGATTGGGTTTGTTTGCCCATCGCCTGGCAACCATAAACCACCCGTAACACCTTCGATATTGAGATGAGGCGCACGTTCTTTCACTTCACCGGCGGAGAGTACGTCAATATGCAGTCCAAAATTCCGGGCCATAGAAGCGCCGCGCCTGAATTCCTCAAAGCGCGCGTCATTGACTGCAACCGATAACGAACCATTTTGCTTGAAACCGGTCGCCTGACCCGTTTCTTCTTCCAGACCCTGCATCAACTCTGATGTATATTTCGCAAGCTCGGTCATGTTGCGCGAGGCGCGCAACTGACCTACGAGACCCGCCGCATGCCAGGTGGTGCCTGACGTTAGCCGCTTGCGCTCAAGCACCACAACATTCGTGATACCAATCTTGGTGAGATGATAGGCAATTGAACAGCCGATAATGCCGCCCCCAACAATTACCACATCAGCTTGAGAAGGCAGGGTTTTTGCCACATCGCTCTCCATTTTCAAAAGTCTTTCCCAGCAGGCACTATAGAACTTCAAACAACCCGCTTAGAAGAGCCAAAATTGCAACAGTGGTGAGTTCACTTCGCGCCATGCGTCGCAGCATATTACGGTGTTGCAGCACGGGGTTTGTTTGTGCAAATGTCTCAGCCAAAAGTTTGCGTATTTGGGGGCTTCCATGGAAATTCAAAAACCGTATCTGCTGTTTTTAGGCGATGTTCACGATCAATTGGCTGCAAAAACAGCACAAGGCATTGTCGACTGGCGCCCAGATTGGTGCGTGGGGCAGCTGCGCCTTGAAGGGTGCAATGCTGATTGTTGCATTGAAGATACTTCTATATCTGAAGGTGCTGCACGCGGCGCAAAAACCATGGTTGTTGGCGTTGTAAACTC
Organism: Hyphomicrobiales bacterium; assembly: GCA_051010095.1. Classification (GTDB taxonomy): domain Bacteria; phylum Pseudomonadota; class Alphaproteobacteria; order Rhizobiales; family CAJQND01; genus CAJQND01. The sequence continues at coordinate 5,718 of JBPCVX010000301.1, read as the reverse complement.
CGGAGGCATGCTGCCCGAGCACTGGATTGCTTCCATTGTTGAAGCGCTTGATGTCGGAATGGATGTTGCAACTGGCTTACACGTGCGGCTTTCTTCAATCCCCGAAATCGCAGATGCTGCAAAGCGCAACGGCAAATCCCTGCACGATGTGCGGTATACCGACCAGAAGTTCGCAACTGGAAAAGGCACGAAACGGCCAGGTTTAAGGCTTTTGGCAGTTGGCACAGACTGCTCGGTTGGCAAAAAATACACAGCCCTTGCGCTCGACAAAGAAATGCGCGCGCAGGGACTGAATTCTGAGTTTTGCGCAACCGGGCAAACAGGCGTGTTTATTTCAGGGCGTGGATTGTCACTTGACGCGGTTATCGCCGATTTCATCTCTGGCGCCGCAGAGTGGATTACGCCCGATAATGAAGAAAATGCATGGCAGGTGGTCGAAGGCCAGGGATCGCTGTTCCATCCAGCTTTTGCAGGCGTCACACTGGGTTTATTGCACGGTTCGCAGCCAGACGCGTTCGTTGTTTGTCATGAACCTACCCGCACTAATATGCGTGGTGTTTCGCATCCTCTACCGAGCATTGGTGATGTCATTGAGCGGGTCATGTTAGAAGGCAGCTTGACCAATCCGGATATCCGATGTGTCGGCATATGTGTAAATACGTTTGCGTTGCCGGAAGATGAAGCGCTGAATTATCTACAAGACGTCTCGGCGGAGTATGATCTGCCAGCCGTAGATCCTATTAGGACCGGCACAAAACCAGTCGTTGATAAACTCATAAACATATATCATAACAATTAAATACCCATGAAACTTAATGTAAAACATAAATCTTGGCCAATTGCTGGAAGTTTCACAATTGCACGCGGTTCAAAGACGGCAGCTGAGGTTGTTCAGGTAACGCTTGAACATGGTGGAGCAATCGGCCATGGCGAATGCGTACCCTATCCGCGTTACAATGAAACGGTTGGGGACGTTATTGCCGAATTTGAAGCTGCGCGCACGACAATCGAAAACGGCATAAGCCGGGAAGACGTCCCTAACCTGTTGAAATATAGGGCGGGTCGCAATGCGCTGGATTGCGCATTATGGGACTTAGAAGCAAAACAAACCGGCACGCCCGTGTGGCGACTTGCAGGACTTGACGCGCCCAGGTCCCTCACCACCGCCTACACACTCAGCCTTGAAACCCCAGAAAAAATGGGGGGAACAGCAGAAAAAAACGGAACTCGACCGCTCTTAAAACTGAAATTAGGGGCAGATGATGGGCGCGATGCAGAACGTTTGCGCGCGGTGCGTGCTCATGCACCAGACACACAGTTGATCATTGATGCCAATGAGGGATGGGGGCCGGATGTATTGCCGGACCTGCTTGAGGTGTGCGCCGAAGTTGGTGTTAGCCTGGTAGAGCAACCCCTGCCCGCATCAAACGACAGTTTGCTCGCGGATATCGCCCACCCAATTCCCATTTGCGCCGATGAATCTGCGCACGATGCGGCCACGTTGGATCAGGTGGTTGGCAAGTATGACGCCGTCAATATCAAGCTGGATAAGACCGGCGGCCTCACCAACGCTCTCGTTTTCGCCAAAGCCGCCGAAGAAGCCGGCCTTAAGCTCATGACAGGCTGCATGCTTGCCTCTTCACTTGCCATGGCCCCCGCCATGCTGGTTGGGCAACTGTGCTATGTGGTTGACTTGGACGGCCCTCTTTTATTGGCAGAGGATTATGACCCACCAATCACATTCGAAGGCTCAATTATGCATCCCGCTCCTGCGGCGCTTTGGGGGTAACTGGAATCTGCCCGCCATCCCAACTGCGCAATAACTGTATTGCGGCCAGAGCAGAACAGAACGAAATCAACGCGGCTGCGTAATAAGCATAAGAGCCATAACGCTCATAAAGCCCGCCTGAGAGAAGCGTCGCAATGCTCATTAAAACGCTCACCCCAAGTGCCTGATAAACCCCTTGCGCGGTCGCATGAAGATGGCGCGGCACTGCTCGATTGAGGAAGTGCAGCGCCCCCAAATGGCTGGCGGCAAAAGTGAGCGCGTGAAGCACCTGCAGGCAGAAAAGAAACGCCAATGGCGGGTTATGTGCGGTAAGCGCCCACCGCACGACACCGGCAAGAGCGCCAAGCAAAATGAGCCCTGCTGGCGTAAATAGGGCGACAGCACGCTTCGAGAAAGCAAACAACACCACTTCAGCAATAACTCCGGTTCCCCACAAAAGCCCAATAATTCCGCCAGGGATGCCGATATGCTGCCAGTTCAAGGTGCCGAACGTATACAAAACAGCATGGCTGGTTTGGCTCAAGCCTGCCGCCAGCATAAACGTCACGAAAACTGGTGTTGCGAGCAGACGGGTGGCATCGCTGATGCGCAATTCTTTCGGAGCCGCACCATCGACTTGACCTGTTTCTTTGGTTTGTGAGCGCGGTAAGAGCAGCGCAGCTAACGTCAGAAGCCCATGACCCGCAATAAGTGAAATCATGATTGAAGTTGGCGTAAAGTAATCGAGCAGCAATCCACCTGCAGCCCCTGCAGCAATGAAGCTAAGCGAGCCCCAAAGGCGCATTCGCCCATAATCGAGCCCCCGCAAACCTGCTTCACGAACCGCGTAAGATTCAATCATCGGCATGATTGGTGCCCAGATGAACATTCCCGCAAGGCTCAATATGAGGATTATGAGAAACCCTTGGGCAAACGCCAAAGCCGTCACCAACAAGGTCACCCCTAAACACAAGCTGATAAGCATGGAACGATGAGCTCTGCGCTTGTCTGCGCGAAACGTGAATACGGGCGTTGAGACAATGCGGGTGGCGATTTGACCTGCAAGCACCAGCGCAATCTGCCCGTCATTCAAGCCTTGTGCCTTCAGCCAGACGGGAAAGAATGGCAAATGTATGCCAATTACAACGAAGAGCGCGATGTAGACCAAGCTCACCCGCAAGCTGAATGTGTCAGAATTCACGTCTGAAAAATCCTAAGAATCAAAGGATGCGCGGACGCACCGCCTCATAATTTAACGCCATCTCAACCTTTGAGTAACCACATTATGAGCATTATGCCGCGCAAATTCGGCATGTTGTGAGTAATTGCGTAAATCGGGTAGATGATGAGTGCATCCCAAAGTTTGACGCCCTTGCGTCAGGAAGATTACGAAGCGATTGAATCCGCGGTTATGGAAACCGCCCGTGGACGCTGGTTTTTGCGCGAATATGCGCACCGCAATCGCAACGCAGACACAAACGTTGTGTTGGAAGCAATTGGACGTATTGAAAACGCATTAGCGCTCAATGCGCTAGAAATGCCATCGTCTCCTTCTCATGATGGGATTGATGCAAACCCCTTGCGTGCGCTCATAGACGAAGCACGCACCGAGATAACCCAAATTCGCGACGAGCTCGAAGACCGGGATCAAACCGCTTCTTCTGATCCCTTCGTTGAGACTGTTTCCTCGGCAGGAAGCATTTCCACAAGCATTTTCCAGCAAGCCCGCACTCTGCAAACCGCCGCCAGAAAATTGCGTGAAGCCGGCGCGCATGATGAACTTTGCGATATGCTCGATGATTGCGCCAGCGAGCTAATTCGTATTTGCCAGCGCCAAGACCTCAATGCACGGCGCACGGCCGAGGCTGTCGGCGTGCTTCAAGAGATAGACGATAAGCTCTCGCAGCCAGAAACGTTGGATAAACCGCTGCGCTACAATGATGCGATTTTAACGCCTGTTGGAATTGCCGCAGTGCCTGCCAATGAGGATCAGTTCGGAACCGTCATCGAGAATGATGTTGAGGATATAGAGCCTTCCACGGTGAGGAAAGAAGAGGATCGGCAACCACAATTGGAACTTTCTTCTTTGGAAGACGACACAAACGAAGACCATATTGTATTCGTGGAAACCGAAGGTGATGCACCAACGCCGCCGCTCGTTGCCGAAGAGCCAAGCGAGACTGCGGAGGTGTGCTGCGAAGTGCAGGATGCCCCTGAAAACAACGAAACCAACAGCGAAGCTGATGCTAAGCCGTTGGTTTTTGTGCCCTAAGGGCGCACATGTCGTTTCGCTGGTTATGGATCCGGCGAAATCGTTCCTGCAAACAGAGATGCATCAACATTTCCGCCGGACAAGATGACGCCGATCGCTTTGTCTTTACACTCGATCTTACCTGCCAACACGGCTGCCAGTGCAACAGCGCCTCCTGGCTCAACCACCAGTTTCAGGGTTTCGAAGGCAAACCGCATGGCTTCGCGCACTTCGTCATCGCTCACGGTAAGACCACCGGCCACCCTGCCTCTGTTGATTGCGTAGGTTAGGTTTCCAGGACGCGGCGCCAACAGCGCATCGCAAATAGAACCTGTAGCAAACTCGTTTTTGAGCCGTTGGCCTGCCGCGAATGACCGGCAATGATCATCAAAATCTTCTGGTTCAACCGCAAACACCTGTGTCTCTGGCGACAATTCCGAAAACGTTAGACAAAACCCGCCGAGCAATCCACCGCCGCCAGTACAGACCAACATGGCATCGGCTTTAATGCCGCGCGCCGCAAGATCGTGCACCAATTCCAAGCCAGCGGTTCCCTGCCCAGCAATAATTTCTGCATCATCGAATGGTGGCACCAAAATTGCGTCACGCTCATCTGCGATTTGCTGAGCGATTGCCTTGCGGTTTTGGGTTGAGCGGTCATAGAAAACAACTTCAGCGCCATAACTTTTCGTGTTGCGCACCTTAATCTCAGGTGTGTCTTCAGGCATCACGATGACTGCTGGAATACCTTTGAGCTGCGCAGCAGCTGCAACGCCTTGGGCGTGATTGCCTGATGAAAACGCGACAACGCCGCCTTCAGCGCCGGTGCGGATTTGCGAAATCCGGTTATAGGCGCCACGGAACTTGAAAGATCCAGTGCGCTGCAAACATTCGGGCTTGATCAAGATGCGCCCACCAACTCGCTCATTTAACGCAGCTGATTCCAAAATTGGCGTGCGGAAAGCCTTTCCTGCAATGCGAACAGCTGCCTTTTTCACATCTTCAAACGTTGGCAGCTGATCGGCTGTCGGTGGCAGCTCATCTTCCTCTTCTTCAACAACAACAGCAGGGATCACATTGATAAATGGCACAGCTTCGTCATCGTCACTGGCCTCTTCAACCTCAACTTCTGCTTCTGCATCATCCTGCAACGCCTCTGATGCTTCCTCAGAAACCACCTCTTCATTGGCCTCTTCTGTGACGGCGTTTTCAACTTCCTCTTCTGCAAACGCCTCTAGCGCATCATCTTCTTGATCGTCGGCATCGCTCTCTTCATCAACGCTACCTTCTTCGGCACTATCTTCGTCGGCATTATCTTCGTCAGCATTGTCTTCTTCGCTAACGCCTTCTTCAGCTGTATCTTCTTCAGCGATGGACGTTTCATCCTCTGGATGCGGACCTTCCAGTTCAGGATCAATCGTTTCTTCAAGGATGTCTTCTTCTGAAACTTCTTCAGTTTCTTCGGCTAGAGATTCCGAAGACAACGCATCTGTCTGTTCGACCAGGGGTGCCGGAAAACCAGAGCTGCCACCACTTTCGTCTTCGAGAACAACACCAGCAGCCTCTTCACTCTCTTGTTCTTGGATGGCTTCTTCTTGCACTTCTTCTTCCACAGATTCCTTAAGCGCTTCAGCTTGGTCTAAAGTTTCAAACGCTGTTTCGGCGCGCACTTCGCCTGGTTCCGGCCCTTCTGGAAAAG
>JBPCVX010000300.1:0-8551 GCA_051010095.1 Hyphomicrobiales bacterium | reverse complement strand
GCCGCCAGCGCCGGTGTGGATGGTTTGATGCGGTTCTGGTGCGCCAGGCACTGCGCACATCAGGTGTCACCGGCATCGCGCTCACCAAGCTTGATGTGCTGGATGGGTTTGAAGAGATCAAAATTTGCGTGGGCTATGAACTTGATGGTGAACGCATCGACTATCTGCCCTCTGCACAAGGGGCGCAGGCGCGCGTTAAACCCATATACGAAGCATTTGAAGGGTGGAGCGAGACGACGGCGGGCGCGCGCACATGGGCTGATCTGCCCGCCCTGGCGGTGAAATATGTGCGCCACATCGAAGAGCTGGTGGAAACGCCGGTTGCATTGCTTTCAACAAGCCCTGAACGCGAAGACACCATTTTGATGAAAGACCCATTTGAGAACTAACACTGTGAAGGCGCTGATGTGGCTGCGAAATTAACCCCGATCTCAGTGTCAGAGCGCCAGGCGACCTGACAGCCGAGCGTGAGATTAGCGGAGTCAATATAGAGATCGAATGTGCGGGGAAACCAACGAGTGCCGGGCACTTTCAATCTAGCGCCCGCGATGGATATATCGCGTATTGCGCAACGGGCCCGCGCAAATTGATCGCTGGGCAAAATTGACCCGGTCTTTAGGGTGCGATGGCGCTTGCAGCGGCGGGTCTCGTGAGGTTTGTGATTAAATGAAGTAAGAATTACGGGTTTGGTTGCAAATTGCGTTTTCAAAAGTTTCTCCAGTATAATTTTAAATAAAAATAAAAAAACTTTCCAACTGAGTATTTTGTAAAATATAAGAAATTGTGAACATAACCATTTGAATTTAAATAAATTTTTATTGAAATGGGGGCGTAAAAGATCGAACATTGAGACAGTGCGTGTGCGTTGAGAATTGTTCTGGCATCTTGCGCCGTATGCGATTAGAGCTTTGTACGCAGCGCGATAAAGGGATGAACAAGATGGTGAATGAGGTGGAGTTTCCTGAAAGTCTGGGGCGACTTGGCGCGCTTCCCCGTGCAACGCTGTTTTCCGGCTCGACGCAGCTTGAGGAAATGCCTAACCTCACTGCCCACATGAGCAAGGCGCGCCTGTTGGTGAAACGCGATGATTGCACTGAACTTGCCTTTGGTGGCAATAAAGTGCGCCAGCTCGAGTTCTATTTTGGTCAAGCCAAAGCCCAGGGCGCAGACACGATTCTGATCACCGGGGCAGTGCAATCTAACTTTGCAAGGCTCACGGCTGCTGCTGCCCGCAAACTCGGGATGGGATGCCATGTTCAACTGGAAGAGCGGGTTGCGAAAAACGATCCCCTTTACCGCACGTCTGGCAATGTGTTGCTGGAAAAAATGATGGGTGTCACAATTCATTCATATTCGGAAGGTGAAGATGAAGTGGGCGCTGATCGCCAGCTTCATATGATTGCTGATGAGCTGAAAAAGCAAGGCCACACCCCTTACATTATTCCGTTGGCGCCGGGGCATGCACCTTATGGAGCGCTTGGATATGTCGTCATGGCTCATGAGCTTTCTGGCCAGCTTGAGGATGAAGGCATCGTTGCAAACGAAATCGTTGTGGCATCTGGCAGCGGCGCAACCCATGCGGGGCTGTTGTTTGGATTGCGTGCGATAGGTAACAACACACCTGTGCGCGGGGTGTGTGTGCGCCGGGATGCGGCTGCACAAGGGCCGCGCATCACCAAACGGTGCGAAGAGATTGCTGAATTGTTGGGAATACCTTCACGCGTTACCGCAGCGGATGTGATTGTTGATGAGAGTGTGTTGGCGCCAGGTTACGGGCGTGCCGGGCCAGCGGTGCAAAATGCTATTTTGGAAGGCGCGCGCCATGAAAGCCTGATGCTTGATCCTACCTATGCGGGAAAGAGCTTTGCTGGTTTTCTACAACGCGCTGAAAAAGCGGATGAAAATGAAACCCTGATCTTTGTGCACACGGGCGGCACGCCTGGAATTTTCGCCTATCAGAAAGATATTGAAGCAGCCGTCGCGGCGGTTGAAGATCAATAGTTTAGAAACATTCTAACTTATTGATTTTGTTTTCTTTTTTGAACGATTCTAATGTTGACTATTTTAGTCGGTTTTAATTGACTCCGTTATTTTTTGCCGTTAATCGGAAGGCAACACTAATTGCGAAACGGTCATGGACCATCTTCCCGGAGACGTCAGATAATGAAAAAACTTCTTGCTACAACATTTGCCGCATGCGCGTTTGCGATTGCGCCGCCCGCGTTCGCCGATGGCGAAGTGAACGTTTATTCCTATCGACAACCATCGCTTGTCGAGCCCCTGTTCAAAGCCTTCACCGATAAAACAGGCATCAAGGTGAACACAATTTTCGCCAAAAAGGGTTTGATTGAACGCTTGAACGCCGAGGGCGAGAACAGCCCGGCAGATGTTTTACTCACGGTCGATATTGGCCGACTGACACAAGCCCGCGACGTCGCCCAGCCTTTGACCTCTGATGAGATTAACAAGAATATTCCTGAAGCCTATCGCGACCCGAACGGCAACTGGTTCGGGCTCACAACGCGGGCGCGTGTTGTATATGCCTCCAAGGATCGGGTGAAGCAGGATGCCATCACGTATGAAGAACTTGCCGATCCGAAATGGAAAGGCAAGATATGCATCCGCTCTGGCCAACATGTTTACAACGTCGCACTGATTGCCTCGCTTATCGCGCAGCATGGCGAAGCGGAAACCAAGAAATGGCTTGAAGGCGTGAAAGCCAACCTCGCCCGTAAACCCGCCGGCAATGATCGAGCTCAGGTTAAGGGTGTTTTTTCCGGAGAATGTGATCTGGCGATCGGCAACACCTATTACATGGCAAAGATGATGCTCAACGAGAAGAAGCCCGAACAAAAGGAATGGGCGAATTCTGTGAAAATGCTGTTCCCGAATGCGGGCGACCGCGGCACGCATGTAAACATTTCAGGCATTGTGCTTGCCAAACACGCACCCAACAAAGCCAATGCGGTGAAACTGATGGAGTTTCTGTCAGGTGCTGAAGCACAGAAAATATATGCCGAAGTGAACCACGAATATCCTGTAAAGGCTGATGTTGCGCAGTCTGATTTGGTGAAATCGTGGGGTGAGTTAAAGGCCGACAAGCGCACACTTGATGAAATTGCGAAAAACCGCAAGCGGGCTTCTGAATTGGTAGATGAGGTTGGCTTTAACGAAGGGCCAAGTTCCTAGGTGCTTGTCCGTATTGCGTAAACAATAGCGTGCCGGGTGCTTGTTAAGGGCCCGGCATTTGCATGTTCTGAGGGTAAAGTGTGACCACACTGGCGGGAGGCGAAGACCGGCGCGAACGCTCCATCTCGTGGAGTGCGTTTTTGCGCGAGCCCCGCTGGGTTGGATTTTCTGCCGTTTTATCGTTGTTAATGTGCGTTCCGCTTATTGCACTGGTGGTGATCGCCTTCAGCGCCAAAGACAATATCTGGCCGCATCTGCTTTCAACCGTGCTTCCAGGCTCCGTGCTGACTACGCTTTTGTTGATGCTTGGGGTCGGCCTCACAACCACGATTATTGGCACCGGCATGGCGTGGCTCGTTACTATGTACCGGTTTCCCGGCAAACACTTTTATGCCTGGCTGCTATTGGTTCCGCTCGCCATGCCGACCTATTTGAGCGCCTTTTCCTATCTTGAGCTGTGGGATTATTCGGGCTGGGTGCAAACAACCCTCAGGACCAGTTTCGGTTGGCAATCGGCGCGCGATTACTGGTTTCCGGACATTCGTTCTCTGGGTGGCGCCATATTCGTTATGTCAGTGGTGCTGTACCCTTATGTTTATCTCACCGCGCGTGCCAGCTTTATCCAGCAATCGGTAAGTTTACTGGAGGCAGCCCGTTTATTGGGGCGCACCCCGTTCGGTGTGTTCACATCGGTAGGCTTACCGCTCGCGCGCCCAGCGATTATTGCGGGCGTTACGTTGGCGCTGATGGAATGTTTAAACGACATTGGCGCGGTGGAATATTTTGGCGTCAACACGCTCACAGTGAGTGTGTATTCCACCTGGCTGGAACGCGGCAGCCTTTCGGGAGCGGCACAGATTGCCTGTGTGATGCTTGTCTTTGTATTCGCGCTGTTGTGGATGGAACGCACAAGCCGCAGAAGACAGCTTTATCACCGCACCAAGGATCAGTTTCGCGATGTACCAACCCTGAAACTCAAAGGGTGGCGCGGATGGTGTGCGTGCGCGGTGTGCGCTGTGCCCATGGTTTTGGGTTTTGTAATGCCAGCGATCATTATGCTGGATGCAGCTTTACTCTATTGGGAGAAGGTATTTGAATCAGCGTTCTGGGCAGCGCTGGGCAATTCTGTAACCCTCGCCTCCATCGCTGCCCTGTTTGCCGTTTCAATCGGGCTGGTGCTGGCCTTCGCAAATCGTATCACCGGCAACCCGCTGGTGCGCGCAGCGACCCGTATTGCCTCAATCGGGTACGCGGTGCCAGGGACTATATTGGCAATCGGCGTTCTCATCCCGCTGGCGGGCCTGGACAATGCCATAGATGGGGTCATGCGGTCGGTGTTTGGTATTTCGAGCGGGTTATTGCTGTCTGGCACTATGGCAGCGCTTATCTTCACCTATGTGGTGCGCTTTCTGGCGATCTCTCATGGGGCAATCGAGGCAGGCTATGGCAAGCTTTCACCTAATCTGGATTACGCCTCCCGCACCCTGGGGCGTTCAGCCTTTTCTACGCTGCTGGAGGTGCATTTGCCGTTGATGCGCCCAGCGCTGGGTGCGGCTGCCTTGCTGGTTTTTGTTGATGTTATGAAGGAACTGCCAGCAACCTTGCTTTTGCGGCCATTTAATTTCGATACATTGGCGACCCATGTTTACACATTAGCAAGTCTTGACCTTTTTGAGGAATCCGCACCAGCCGCATTGATGATAGTGGCAGCGGGATTGTTGCCGGTGATATTGTTGAATCGCGTTATCTCATTGCCCAACCCGGGCGAGCGCCCGCTGGCGGGATAATCACTGACGTATAAAGTGCAGCCCTGAAAATTGCTGGCGGAAGGCTTTCACATCATCAGCGAGCGCTTCAGCAGGCACGTTGCCGGTGAGAGCGCGGGCGATCAAGCGTGCCAATTCCGGCATGTGTTCAGGTGTGATGCCAAGGCGTGCGATTTCAGGCGTACCGATGCGCAAGCCATTCACATCGCCATCCACAGGGGCGATGGGCAAGCCAATACCGCAAGTGAGAATGTTGGCCGGTCTCAGTTTTTTTGCCGCGGCCTGTCCGCCGCCAAGGCGTTCGGCCAATAAAGCAAATTGATGAGAGGTGGTGCCCCCGCGTTTGCTCGCGAAAACATCCAAACCTTCCTGCGCGAGGCTATCTGCCAAGGCACTTGCAGTATCCAGCATCATTTGTGCATAGGCTTTGCCATGGTCGCGCCAGTCAAGCAGGCTGATCGCGAGACTTGCCGATTTCGCTGCATCAAAATTTGCGGTGAGCCCTGGAAAGGCGATTTGGTCGAGCGCTTCAGCCATTTCAGCATCATTGGTGACGATGAGACCGCCGGCCGGCCCGCCCAGGCTTTTATAAGTCGACATAGTCATCAGATGAGCGCCTTGCTGCAGCGGGTTCTCCCATACACCACCTGCAATAATCCCGCACTGATGTGCGGCATCGAACAGCAGTTTCGCGCCAACTTCGTCGCAAATCGCGCGCACTTCGGAGACGGGATGTTCAAACAGATTCAGGCTGCCGCCAATCGTAATAAGCTTGGGCTTTTCTTTTTTTGCCAGCGTGCGCAGGGCGTTCAAGTCAACCGTGTAGTTTTCTGCATCAATGGGTGCGGTGACAATGTTGAGGCCATATAAGCCTGCTGCACCTGCATCATGATGGGTGACGTGGCCTGCCACATCAGCGGAAGGCACAATGATCGTATCGCCGGGCTGGCAGGTCGCCATGAAGGCATACAAGTTAGACATCGCACCTGATGCAACGCGGATTTCCGCATATTTGGCATCAAAGATTTCTGCTGCAAGTTCTGCTGCTATCACCTCGATCTTTTCGATCGCCTCCAGGCCCATCTCGTATTTGTCGCCGGGATAGCCAAGGGAGGGTCGCGATCCCAACCCTTGTGCGAGAACGGCCTCTGCGCGCGGGTTCATGATGTTCGTTGCGGGATTGAGATTGATCCCGTCGCGATCATGAATGCGCTGATTCTCATCAATCAGCTGGGCAATTTCATCGTCTATTGCGGCGCTGTCGGCCTTATGAGTGCGTTGAGCGATTTCTTGTATATAGGCTTCGCAGTTTGCCGGCACCCAACCACGTTTTGAGAGATTTGCCATAAGATTACTCTTTGTTATCGTTGAGCTTGACGCGCCCCAAAAGCGTTCCTTTGCGCACATCGATCAAGATGATTTCGTTTTTGCCATCTTGCGAGATATGAACAGCCATGCGATTGCCATCAAGCTCGATTTCACCTACTTGCGAGCCGGGCGCAATATCCACCATTACATCTTCAAATGCTTTTGTCGGGCTTGATGATGCAGAACGGCTGGCGTCATAGTTGATCGCCCTGTATATGATGGTGCCAATGACGACGATTGTACCGACGACCAGCATGATACCCATAATGTAGACAACGCGTTTGAGAATACGCACGTTTGCTGGTTCTTCAAACTCTTCTTCCGGCCCGGTTTCCGCCATGACACAAAATCCTTCTGATGCCCCTCACAATACCCGCACGATAAGTGTCGGCGCGGAGGAAGCAGGTGAACGCCTCGACAGGCTGCTTTCACTGCATTTTACAGATCTTTCCCGTAGCCGCTTTAAGGACTTGATCAAGCAGGGTCAAGCGGCAGCAAACGGGCGCACGATAATTGAGCCCAATTACCGGGTCAAACCAGACGATGAGATATCAATAACGGTGCCACCCGCTGAAGATCCTATCCCCAAGGGTGAGGATATTCCTCTGGATGTGATTTATGAAGATGACGCGCTTATTGTATTGAACAAACCCGCCGGCATGGTTGCGCATCCGGCTGCGGGCAACTGGCATGGCACCCTGGTGAACGCGTTGATTGCCCATTGCGGCGATAGCCTCTCAGGTATTGGCGGAGTAAAGCGCCCTGGGATTGTTCACCGGCTTGATAAAGACACATCAGGCGTGATGGTGGTTGCTAAAACTGATGAGGCCCATCGCGGCTTGAGTGAACAGTTTGCAGCCCACGGCCGCGATGGCCGTATGACCCGTGCCTATGAGGCCCTGGTGTGGGGCAGCTTGGAGCGCCAGAAGGGCAGCATTGATGCAGCGCTTGGGCGTAGTAATTCCAACCGGCTCAAAATCGCCGTGACCAGCGAGGAGCGCGGGCGCCATGCGATCACCCATTATGAAGCTCTTGAAACACTGCCACATGGCGCCGACATCCCGGTGTTAAGCCATGTGCGCTGTGTGTTGGAAACGGGCCGTACCCATCAAATTCGCGTGCACATGGCCCATATTGGCCACCCACTTCTGGGCGATGAAACCTATGGCGCTCATTTTGCGGCAAGCGCCAACAAATTGCCTGAAGCCGCTAAACAAGCACTGAAGGCTCTAAAGCGCCAGGCCCTGCATGCAGCACATCTGGGGTTCGATCATCCGGTCACTGGTGAGCCTATGCGTTTTGATGCTCCGTTGCCGGAGGATATTGCACGACTCCTCAAAACCTGCGAATAAGGACCCAATGGCTTTCGATCAATTCTATTGAGAGTTGTTAGGATGCGGTTTTTTGCGTTTAATTGAAGCACAATTTTTTGGATAGGATTTATTATGGAACAAATACTTGCGCAAGTAATTGGCGGTGCACTTGGAGGAACAGCAGGCGGAAAAGTTGCCGCTAACTCTTCGCTCGGGGGTATCGGTAATTTGATCGCTGGTGCTGTTGGTGGCGTTGGTGGCGGATCAATTCTTAGCAGCGTTCTTGGTCTTGGCGCTGCGGCTTCTGGCGGTGGTATCGATATTGGTGCGATGGCTGGTAATCTTGTCGGTGGCGGTGTCGCTGGCATGGTCGTTCAAATGGTTGTTGGCATGGTCGTCAACAAAATGCGGGGCTAAATCAAAGCCAGTTTTACGATAAAAATAGATACTTATCTCCACAATGTGCGGGGGTAAGTATCTACAAATAAAGCCTTGATCACACTGAATTGTTCACTGGCCGTTGGGCCTGACATTCATATGGCATGTGCGTGATGCAGGCGATTGAATATTTATGCATACTAAATGGCATTTTCTTTAAGTATGTAAAAATATTAGAGTAATTTCTTTCGACAGTTTGTTTGATTGGCGTATTTTTGGCGCGCAATAGGTGATTACATTACCAAGGTTTAATCTTGACGCGTGGGACGATCCCTTAAAATTGCCGTAAAAAACACTATATATCGGTTAGCGGCGCGGGCAGACGCTTCGGGTTTGCCTAATGCGCACTGGCTATAAAGAGAGGAAACCCATGACGACGCAAAACCTTCCAGCATTAAATAGCGATGGCGGTCTTTCCAGATATTTGCAGGAAATCCGCCAATTTCCGATGCTTCAACCCGATGAAGAATATAAACT
>JBPCVX010000299.1:0-4058 GCA_051010095.1 Hyphomicrobiales bacterium | reverse complement strand
CCGCAATCCTCATCGCTGTAACGATGGGCATCGGCAAAGGCATGAACCAATCGTCTGATGCTATGTTCAAAGGTAAAGAACAGCCGCCTCTGGCAGATGTGTTCATCAACATTGTTCCATCTAACCCAATTGCCGCCATGGCAAACGGTCAGATGTTGCCAATCATTTTCTTTGCCATTCTGACAGGCATCTCGGTTTTGATGGTGGGACGACAAGCAAAGCCGCTTGTTGAGCTCGCAGAGCTTGGCAATGAAGTGATGATGAAGATGGTGAACATCATTATGGCAATCGCGCCATATGCGGTGTTTGCATTGATCGCACGCGCAGTTTCAAATCTCGGTTTGGATTTGCTGATCAGTTTGCTTGGCTATGTTGCGGTTCTTGTTGGCGCGTTAATGTTCCATCTGTTTGTGACGTTGATGATCGTCTTGAAGGTGTTCTCAGGGCTTAACCCGATAACCTTCTTAAAGAAGATCCGCAATGCGCAGGTGTTCGCGTTTTCAACCGCAAGCTCAAACGCCACAATTCCTGTGACGTTGCGCACGGTTACCCAGCGTATGGGCGTAGATAACTCGGTCGCTTCGTTCACCGTGCCATTTGGTGCGACCATTAACATGGACGGCACCGCCATCATGCAAGGTGTGGCCACTGTGTTCATCGCCAATGTTTATGGTGTTGAGCTTGGTATGGCCGGATATCTGACCGTGATCTTGATGTCAGTTCTTGCCTCTATCGGAACGGCAGGTGCTCCAGGTGTTGGTCTCATCATGCTTTCAATGGTGTTCACGCAAGTTGGTTTGCCTGTTGAAGGCATTGGCCTTGTGCTTGGTGTTGACCGGTTGATGGACATGATCCGCACCGCGGTGAACGTCTCTGGCGACGCGGTCGTCTCGTCAATCGTTGCCAAGGGCGAAGGCAAAATGGCTGTGGAGGTGTTCAACGACCCAGATGCTGGTTCGCTTGACACTGATGAAGCGGTTCACATCGACGAAGATGTAGAAGCTGAAATGGCAAAAACCATCAAGGATGCTCAGGCACACGCCTAAGCGTTTTACTGGTTTAACTTAAAAGCCTTGAAGCGGCGGGGGAAACCCCGCCGTTTTTTATGTAACCAGTGCTACCTCACCAGTTCCCGCATCGCCATATCAAGCCCTTCAAGGGTGAGGGGGTACATGCGGTCGGAGAAAATCTGCTGCACCATTTGGGTGGATGGTGTGTAGTGCCAATACTTCTCAGGTGAGGGATTGAGCCACACCGCATTTTGATAAATCTCGGTGACCCGTTGCAACCATGTGGCACCAGCTTCCGGGTTCATATGCTCCACAGAGCCCCCCGGATGCGTTACCTCGAACGGGCTCATGGAAGCATCCCCCACAAATATAACCTTATAATCGTGCGGGTAGGTGTGCAGCACATCCCAGGTGGGGGTGCGTTGGGTATGGCGGCGGCGATTATCTTTCCACACAAACTCATAAAGGCAGTTATGGAAGTAGAAATATTCCATGTGCTTGAACTCGGTGCGGGCCGCAGAGAACAGCTCTTCTGTGGAGCGGATAAACGGGTCCATTGACCCGCCTACATCAAAGAACAATAGCACTTTTACTGTGTTGCGCCGCTCTGGCACCATGTGAATATCCAGCCAGCCCTTATTGGCCGTGTTCTTTATGGTGCCATCCAGATCAAGCTCGTCAGGCGCCCCTTCGCGGGCAAATTTGCGCAAGCGGCGCAAAGCAACCTTGATGTTGCGCGTGCCGAGCTCAACGCTGTCGTCTAAATCTTTGTATTCGCGCTTGTCCCAAACCTTGATCGCGCGGCGGTGGCGGCTTTCCTTTTGGCCAATGCGAATGCCCGCCGGGTTATAGCCATAGGCCCCGAAGGGCGACGTGCCGGCGGTGCCAATCCACTTATTGCCCCCTTCGTGACGACCTTCTTGTTCCTCCAGGCGCTTCTTCAGCTCCTCCATAATCTTGTCCCAGCCGCCCATGGCCTCAATCTGGGCCTTTTCGTCTTCGGTCAGGAATTTCTCATTGAGCTTGGCAAGCCATTCTTCGGGAAGGTCATAGACGTCTTCCTCGCTCATCAAATCGAGGCCTTTGAACACATGGCCGAATACTTGATCGAATTTGTCGAGATTGCGCTCATCTTTCACCAAACTGGCGCGTGAGAGGTAATAGAAATCTTCAACCGAGCCGCTGGCCACGTGCTTGTCCAACGCTTCCATAAGCGTGAGATACTCCCGAAGCGAGACGGGTACGTTGGCAGCTTTCAGCTCAAGAAAGAAGTTTGTTAGCATGCGCTCTTTCTAACCCATTCAGGTGAATGCGTATAGAGATCAATAGACCTTCATCACGCCAGTTATCAAAGCCACCAACCACACGCTGAGGCCAAACCGTGTCGCAGGCCCGGGAAGGCGAATTTGTACCTTTTGCGCCCGCTTATATTGCTCATCAACATGAAGATTGTGGGTATTTACCTGCTGGATATCGTAATAAGGTCCCATAGCTCAAATTCCTTGTAAAATTGAGGTTTTTTGCTTGATGAAACTGTTTTAAACGATGTCTCCTGACAGTGTTTTGTCAGGGGAAAATTGAGCTCCTGACACACCGTGTCAGGAGAGATTGAATTGAGTTCTAAAAGAAGCTTGCTGCACGCGCTCACTTGCGATGTTACACCCCTTATCAAGGCGCACGCGCGCACTCGAACAAGAGACAACCCAGTATGACAAAAGATACAACTTCGAACCGCATTGATACCCTTGAAGCCGTTATTGCTGAACAACAAAGGACCATCGATGATTTAAACGAGATGATTACAAAACAGTGGGACGAGTTGAACGCGATGAAACGAGAAGTTTCTAAACTCGCCGATCAAGTTATGGATATTGAGCAAAACGGCGTCGCGCCAACCGATCAGAAGCCTCCGCATTTTTAGCGGCGTCTGGTAACGATTGGCGTGAAGTGTATGCGTTCATATAACGAGCGCAGATGATTTAGGTTTTTTCAGAGTTTTTCTCGTCAGGACTGCTGAAGGAACCCATGAGTTCACTGAGAAACTCGTTCAAACCCGGGCGTTCTAGCGCCGCATAAGGCATTGGCCGACAAAGATCCATTGCTGCAAGGCCAATGCGCGATGTCATAATGCCGTTTACGGTGCCTTCCCCGAGTTTTGCCGATAAACGCCCCGCCAAGCCATGACCAACGAAATGTTGGATTAAGCTGTCTGAGAAGGCCAATCCACCCGTTACCGATAAGTGCGTGATGACCATGCGGGCAAGCCTGAGGGTTTCCATCGATCCTGGTCTGCCGCCATAAAGCCCTGCAATTTGCCTGAGCAGGCGCAAAACTTGTGCTCCGGTGAACAACACATCAAGGGCAGGTGCGGGGTTTACTGCGGTAACAATGCTGACACGCTTTGCCGCCTTTATGATTAGCCTTTGTGCTTCCTCATCAAGCGGCGCCATGAGTGTCTTCTCAGTGAGCTTCAACCAATCGGGCCCGTCGAGAACCTCATTGTCGTGCGTCTTAAGGCGCGAAAGGGGCCAGGCCATGTCCTGACGACCCTGATAAAAGCTGCGCACGCGGTGCGCGGCCTCTTTGCCACCTTTACCAGTGCCGAGCGCCTGTTCGGCTTGCAGGCGCATGTTTTTAAGCTTTTTGAGCCGCGCCAAGGCGAAAAGTTCTCGCAACACAACAACCAGCAAGGCGAGGCCTGCCAGTGCCATAAGGCCTGTTGCCATCCAGCCCAACCAGTCTGCGCGCGCAAACAAATTTTCAATGAGCTGTGTGAACCATAGTCCAACACCAAGCGAAATAAGCGCCGTTACGGCGGCGGCGAAAATCACCCCCCATTTGAGCCCGCGTGCCGAGGGTAGGTGATTGGCCGGTACCAACGCACCTTTGCTTTCAGCGCTCTCAAAGGGAATATCTTGCCTTTCAGGGGCTTCCATAACGCGCGGCGCGGGCGGAACTTTTTTCGGCCCGCGCTTGGGTTTTTTTGCTTTTTTCGCTGACAGCATCTCTTAAGGCGTTGGTTTTTTTCCACTCCGCTTTCCAACCTAT